>JAISUN010000013.1 GCA_031272085.1 Dysgonamonadaceae bacterium
ATATCGACGTATGAGCCGTCGAAAACGCCTTCGGTAATGCAAAGCGTGTGAATATCGGAGTCTTTGACAAGATATTCGAGTTCGTTCTGCTTGTAACTTGTATTGACCGTAACCGCCACCGCGCCGATTTTTGCCGCAGCGTAGAGGAAAGTGAGCCAGTCGGGCACGTTGGTTGCCCAGATTCCGACGTGAGTGCCGTTTCCGCAACCTATGGAAATCAGTCCTTTTGCCATATTATCGACCCGCTCGTTGAACTGCTTCCAAGTGAAACGAAGGTCGCGGTCGGAATAGACCAAATATTCTTTGTCGGGCGTTGTGGCAGCCCAGTGTTCGAGCCAGTCGCCGAGAGTGTGTGTTGATAAGGCTAAATCAGTATTCATTTTCAAATTAAATCGGAGTATAAACAGCCGCCAAAATTTTAGCCCCTTTCTCGTCGGCAGCGTGGACGTGATGAGCAACTATGGAATCGTAATATATGCTGTCGCCCTCGTCGAGGCGGTAAGTGCTTGTGCCGTAGATGATTTCGAGCGAACCTTCGAGGCAAAACAAAAATTCTTCGCCCTCGTGCGACGAGAGTTGGAATTCTTCGGCTTCCCGTCGCGGAGCAACCGTGATGAAAAAGGGTTCGAGATGTCTGTCCGACTTGTCGGAAGCGAGCGAAAAATAGTCCATGTGCGTATGCGAAGAGGCCTGCGTAGTGGAAAAACTGACCGATTTGCGGTAATTTTCGCGTCGGGAAACGACAGGGCCTATGTTGTCGCTGTCGTCGAGGAAGGTGCCGGGGCGCACGCCAAGGGCGCGGGCAATCTTAATCAGCGGCGACAGGGACGGAAAATCGCGGTTTTCTTCAATGCTTTCAATTTGCAGGCGGTCGAGGCCTGAGCGTTGCGACAGTTCATCGAGGGATATGGACTTTGCTTCGCGCATCGTTTTTATCCGTGAACCTACTAATTTATCAGTTTTCATTCAAAAAATATTTAGAATTGTAATTATTTTGTTCTTTTTGCTTTTAATTTTTTAGCCTGCAAATGTAATACAAAATTTTGTAACGGCAAAAATATATAATAAAAAAACCGGCGCAGAACGATTCCGAGCCGGTTTTCGTGTTTAAAGAAAGCGTTTTCAGCCTAAAAAACTACTTTTGCTTTCTGGTTTCCTGCCGAAACAATATAAACTCCGTGAGCCGGAAGTTTCACGCTCACAGTTTCTCCCGCAGCCTTACGGCTGTAAACCGGAATACCCTGTGCGTTGTAAACCGTAACTGTCTGGCCAAGAGCGTAACCGCTGATTTTCAGCAGTCCGCCTGCTGCAACTGCTTTCAAAGTTTGAGCGGCTGCAACGGCCTGAATGCCGGTTATGTCGTCGCCTCCTGCAACTCCTCTCAAAATGGGATAATCATTACCTTCGTCTATTGCCCAGACGTCGGTAAAATTCCATCCGATAGCCTCGTAAGTAGCCTTTTGTTTCAGTTCGGCTTCTGTCTTGTCAAGCCCGGAGCCACCTGTGGCGCTTGTGCTTGAAACAGTAGCGCCTTTAACAATCATTTCCGAATATCCTAAATTGTCGGCTATTACGATATAACCGCCCGACGTGTGCGAAGGATAAATACGTGCTGCGGTGCCGGCGTTTATCAGTTCGGTATTGGCGGCAACGCAACTTGAAATTGTTATGGGATTAACGGTGCCTCCTCTATCGTAGAGCCGTCCCGATATTCCTCCAACTCTGGCATCGGCGCTGCTTGCTCCGTCAACAGTGCCTTGCGTCAAGCATCGAGTAATGGTAACGGGGTCGTAATCGGCGGCAGATTGATAGGGCCGGCCGACTATGCCGCCCAAAAAATTGGCTCCCGACTCTCTTGTGGTAGCAATATCGGCATTTACCGAACAGTCTGATACTGTAATGCTTCCGCCTGCGTTATTTCCGGCTGCCAGTTGGCCTGCAATTCCGCCTGCATAAAGAAATGCGCCGTTGATGTTGCCTGTTGCGGTGCATTTAGTTATGTTGATTTTGCTTTTGCCTCCGGTGTAGATAATGGCATAACCAACAATTCCTCCTGCAAAGTTGTCGCCTGCCGCCTCGCTTAATACCCATGCGTCTTTTACTAAAATATTGGAAATTGTAACATCTTCTGTGCCGACAGCATAGATGTAGCCGACCAAAGTTCCCGCATAACAAGCGCCGTCGCCTGTGCCGACATTGATAAGCGGCTCTTCAAGAATTAGGTTTTTGATAGTTGCGCCGGAGCCTATAACCCCAAACAGACTGGGATAGGTAACATAGCCGGAAGCCGCTGCAAGATAACTGTAAGTCAGGCCGGATATTGTGTGTCCGTCGCCGTCGAAAACGCCCATAAAAGCGCCTGCCCTCGTTGTGCAAATGCCTTGCCAGTTCAGGCCGCTCATGTCGATGTCGTTAGCGAGTTTGAAATAAACGCCTACCTGCGCTCCATAACCGGAAATTGCTTTTAAATCGTCCGTAGTTTTAATAAGATACGGGTTGTCCGATGTCCCGCTGCCGCCTGATTGTGCAAAAACAGACAAAGTGAACAGCGATAAAGTGATAGCGATAACGCTTTTTGCCAAAATAGAGTAAATCTTTTTCATACACATCTGAATTTTATTTGTTAAACACATAATTAATAATATCCCTGCAAATATAAACAAATATTTTGTAAATAAAGTGGAAAAGTAGAAAAATATTATAAATTTTCCATATTTTCTGGAAATATTTCAGAAAATAATGTCATATAGCGAAAAAAGCGGCGCGGAATCAAAATTCTGCGCCGCCCGCTATTTACCTGTTTTCTGTTTAAAATAATACTTTTGCTTTCTGGTTTCCTGCCGAAACAATATAAACTCCGTGAGCCGGAAGTTTCACACTGACAGTTTCGCCCGCAGCCTTACGGCTGTAAACCGGAATACCATGTGCGTTGTAAACTGTAACTGTCTGGCCAAGAGCGTAACCGCTGATTTTCAGCAGTCCGCCTGCCGCAACTGCTTTCAAAGTTTGAGCGGCTGCAACGGCCTGAATGCCGGTTCCCGAAAAATCGCGGAGCCAAGGCATTGTCGAACCTTCGGTTATATCCCAAACATTGTCCATATCCCAGCCGAGGGCAACGTAGGTCGCTTTTTGCATCAGTTGGGCGGATGTTTTCGACGTGCCTATGGAATCGCCGTTTGCAGTTTCTTTTACGCCGTTAATCAGCAAATTATCATAAGCCAGATTGTTTTCCGCTACGTATTTTCCGCCGGCCGAATGTGCGCCGAAAATCCTGTGGCTTCTGCCGTCAGGATTTGTAATCGTCGTTTGTGCGGCCACGTTATTTGTTAATGTTACCAAATTATCGCTTGCATACGTAGTACAAAGTATAAAACCGGCTATTCCGCCAAGCCTTGCTTCTTTGTTTATCGGGGCGCTGATTTTCCCTGCGGCAAGATTTTTTTCTATAATTATTTGGTCATAGACGTTTTCGCCGTCGCCTATCTGATTGGGAGCGCCGACAATGCCTCCGAGATAGACCAATTCTTCGGTTGTCCGCGTAGTAGTTATATCAACGTCGGTCGAGCAGTTGGAAATAGTGGTGCTGCCTCCAACTTTTGTTGCATCGGCAACCAATCCGGCTATTCCGCCTGCAAACGAAAGAGAGCCGCTGATAGTTCCCTGTACCGAACAGCGGTTTATGGTAATGCTTGCCGCGCTGAAATCGCGAATATTGCCCACAATTCCGCCTGTATAGGCGTTTTTTTGAGCATTGTTCGTCAAAGTGAGGTTTTTGAAATGCACATTTTCGATAAGCACGTCGCTGTTGACGCTGCCTCTTGCGTCAATATACCCGACAAGAGCGCCTGCATTAGCGCTTCCGGCGCCGTCGGTAATATTAACCTGTGCATTTTCAAAAATCAGATTTTTGATTACTGCGCCTCTTCCTGCTTTTGAGAAGAAACCTCTCGATTGAGTTGTAGTACTGGTTTGTCCGGCGTCTTTATTGATTTTCAAGCCTGTGATTTTGTGGCCGTCGCCGTCGAGAGAGCATTGCCAAGTGTCTAAAATTTGCCAGTCGGCGCCGCTCAAATCGATATCGTTTCCGAGTTTGAAATAATATCCGGTAATGTCGGCGGCGGCAAATGTAGCGAGTTCTGTTTCTAATTGAGTTCTATTCGTAATGATGTAGGGGTCGGAAGCCGTACCGCTTCCGCTGGAAAATTCCTGCGCAACCGCAGGCAGCGCGAAAAGCGTTAATAAAAACGCCGCAGCGCATCTTGCTAAATTGAAGTAATTCTGTTTCATACACGTTTTTTTAGTTTATTAATTAATGTTTTTTTACCTCTTGCCCCCATACCCCTTTTTTAGGGGGGTAGAGGATTGAGGATATTTTTATTTCTTTATTTCAAATTTTACTGTTTCCGCTTTTGCTTTACCTTCGGCAAAAAGCAGATATACTCCGGGCGGGAGGGCGGAAACGTCGAGAGTATCGGCATCGGCAGCAGGTTTAGATGATTTTACAACCTGTCCGCCAAGCGTGAAGATGGTCAGTTTATCCATTTTCCAGTCCGCAACAACATTCAGAGTTCCGGCAGTAGGATTGGGATAAACTTTCAGTGAAGCGTCGTCGATTTGCACGGCTTCGATTCCTGTGTTCAAGGGAGTTACGGGCAGTTGCATCTGTTTTTTGGCTTTCTTGTCGTAAAGAATGTAAGTTTCGCCGTTTTTCAGAATCAAAATCCCGCGTCCGCGGCCTGCCGTCATAGCATTTTGCGTTTGAACATTGACGTTTACAACCCTCGAATCGTACTCGGAATAAGCAATCGGGCCGTCGCCGTTATTATGTTCCGTATGGCCGATTATTATCCGCTCTACTTCGTATCTTTTCAGCAGGTTGTGCAGATAAGAGATGGAAAGGTGCAATGTCCGCGGCTCTGTCGGATTTTCGGTATAACCGCCTTTGGCGACATAATCGGGAATCATTCCGCGGTACCAGAGAGGTCCGCCGCTTGATGAACTTGTGCCGAACAGGAAACTGTCGCGGCCGCTGGCTCTCATAATTTGCGTACTGACTGTTTGATTCACTTCCGGAATGGAATAATTCCTCAAATAGAAACTGCCGCTCAAACCGGCGTGAACATACAGGTCGTTGCCGATTATCTGTATCAAATTGCACTCTTTCAGCCAGCGTCCGATTTCGGTATTTTCGTTCAGAAACAGCGAACCGTACTGATTCGTCTGATTGAAATATTTTGTGCAAATATCAATGTATTTTTGATAGATATAACCGTTTGAGTAGCAGGACGATGAGTTGCGCAATTCCATTTCTTCGTGGTTTCCGTAAACGAAATACACTTCGCCGCCTGCGTCGCGTGCTTCCTGTTGCAGTTTGTAAACAAACCAGAAAATTGTGGTGGCGTCGTCGCCACGGTCGAGAATATCGCCGATAATCATCAGTTCGTTGTTGCGGAACGCCCAGTTGAGGTTGTCGTCGATAACTCCCGAAGATTTAAGGATAGAAACAAAGGGCGCCCATTTAGCGTGCGGGTCGCTGATTACGACAAGCGAATCGGGCGCCTCGCGCCGCCAGTCGATGCGCGAAATCGGGTGCAATGTTACCTGAAATTTGGAACGTCGTCCCTTATCCGGCTCGTTTACGGTAGAATATACGTCGAAAGTGAAATTTTGCGGCAATTCCGCGTAAACGTCTTCGTGAATGTAGCCCAGAGTATCTACTGTAACGACTTTCACGCCTTCCGAAGTATAGAAAATATACGGGCCGTCGGGCTGATTAGGCGAAAGGTCGGGTGATTGCGCCTTACCGCCTGCAATCAGGACAATAAAAAAACAGAAAAATAATGGTAGTTTTTTCATTATTAATAAATTACTTTAATGTGGTTAATGCTTGTCGAAACAATGTAAAGGCCGTGCGCCGGCAATTTTACATTCAGTTCCGAACTGTTGGTTTTTGCGCTGTAAATTTTCACGCCCTGAACGTTGTAAACGCTTACTGTTTCATTGAGGGCAAAGCCTTTGATTTTGAGGATTCCGCCGGAAACCGAAACAAGGAGCGGACTTTTTGCAACAGGGGCTTTTATGTCGGTCAAAAGTGGCCCCGGCTGCCATTTGAAATATGGCGTCGATGTTCCTTCGTCGATTTTCCAGATATTTGCAAAATCCCAATTCGTGAACGTGGCCTGCTGTTTCAGTTCCGTAGCGGTTTTGTTTGCTCCTGCTGCTATGGAGGCGTCGCTTCCAAGTGCGTTCAAGCCGGTTTTGTTTGAATTGAAAAAGCAATTTTCAATCGTTGCCGCGCCTGCATCGCTCTGTCCGATAATTCCGCCGACGTTTGAGCCGGTCGTAACGAAAGTCCCTGAAAAATAGCAGTTTGAAACATAGGCAGTATTCGCCGGACTTACATAGCCGCATATACCGCCCGCTTGGCTTGCGCCTTCGACAGTACCGATAAAGTAGCAGTTTGAAACGCTGTTGGCAGCCGAACTCCGGATATTTCCGGCCAATCCGCCGATGTAATTGGTGCCTTTTATATAGCCGCCGGCAAAAACATTCTGAATCGCAACATCAGCGTCGCAATAGCCGACAAGAGCGCCAACGTAATTATGGCCGTAAATTCCCTTACTGCCGAGATTAAGCCCCAGATTTTTGATGCTGCTGCCCGCGCCGAGTTGCGCAAACAAGCCGACTTTATCGTTGTAGCGGTTAAGCCAGAGGCCTTTTATAACGTGGTTATCCCCGTCGAGAACAGCGTAAAAAGTCGTTATATTTCCTGTGGCTGCGCTTAATCCGAACGGCAGCCAGCCGTCGGCCGGAGCCTCCATATCAATATAGTCGGTCATATCAATATTGTCGGCTAACTTGTAGTAATAAGGCGCATCCGCTGTTCCTGTGTGGCTTCTGATGCTGTTCAGTTGAAGCGGAGTAGTTATCAGCCACGGGTTTTCGGCTGTGCCGTCGCCGCCGGCAAATTCTGTCCTGTAATATGGAGTAGTAACGTCTTCCTGAATTTCCCAGATGTAATCGAAATCCCAATCAACATAAGTTGCCTGTTTTTTCATTTCGGCAAGCGTTTTTCCCGCGTCGGGAGCGACAGATGCGTTGTTTCCAACGGCATTTAAGCCCGGATTCAAATCCTTGGGGAAGTAGCAACTCGTGATTGTTACGTCGCCTGTGCCTTCGTTCAAGCCGACAAGAGCGCCTTTATGGCTGCCGGTAGCCGTTACGGTTCCCGAAAAATAAGAATTTTCGATATATCCGGTGCGACTGTCGGCTACATAACCGCCCAAACCGCCGATGGTATCGACGCCTTCTACCGTGCCTTCAAAATAGCAGTTGTAAACTTTTTCCGAAGCGCGGCTCCTAATCATTCCCGAAAGGCCGCCGACCGCAACCCGGCCTTTGACGCTGCCTTTGACGTGTATTTGCGTAAAAGCCACGTTATTGTTGTTGTAGCCGTTTATTGCGCCTACGCGGTCTTTCCCGACAATTCCTCCCTTGGCTTCATCCAAAATTACTGTCAGGTAATTGACTTTACTGCCGGAACTTAATTTTGCAAATAAAGCAATATGGTTAAATGCAGGCCGGTTAATCCAGAGGCCGGTTATTTTGTGGTCGCCGCCGTCGAAAATAAGGTACGAGGCGGTTTCAACGCCGCTTTCGTTCAACCCGATAGGCAGCCAGCCGTCCGTCGGCCATTGGGCATTGATGTAATCGCTTAAATCAATATCGTTGGCCAAGCGGTAGTAAACTTTGGTATCGCTGCTTTCGCCTAAATGATTGCGAATTTCGCTTAACTGGGCTGCTGTTTTTATTACCCAGGGGTCAGACGATGTGCCACTTCCGCTCTCGAATTGTGCCTGAACGTTTGAAACGAAAAGGCACAAAACAGCGCAGAACAAATATAATGCTCTTGTATTCAGCATAAAAATATGAATAAGAATTAGTTAAGTTAAAATTAAAAATAAAGCCGCTTTCTCAATAAACCGTTTTCGCTTTTTGAGCGCCTGCCGAAACAATGTAAACTCCGTGAGCGGGCAAATTTACGTTCACTTCCGAGCCTTTGGCTTTTGCGCTGTAAATTTTTGCACCCGAAACGGTATAAACATTGATTGTTTCATTCGGGGTAAAGCCTTTGATTCTCAAAGTGTTGCCGATAGTCGTAACTACAAGCGCGTTTTTTGCCGCTACGGGAGCGTTTATGCCGAGGAAAATCGGGCCTGATTGCCACTTAAAATAAGGAGTGGACGTTTCTTCGTCTATTTTCCATACATTTGTGAAGTCCCAATTTTCGTAAGTAGCCTGTTTTTTCATATCGGCAAGCGATTTTCCCGCGTCTGGCATCAAAGCCGCATTGTTTCCAACGCCGTTCATACCGGGATTCAGGTCGCTTACAAAATAATTGTTGTTAAGCACGGTAACGCCGCTTCCTTCTTCACGGAGGCCTAACAAGCCGCCTACATTCGTGCCGCTGCTTTTCACGTATCCCAGAAAATAGCAGTTTTCGATGTAGCAATTACGGGTGCTGCCCACTATGCCGCCGAGACCGCCTACGCGCTCCGTGCCTTCTACTGTTCCTACAAAGTAACAATCTCTAATAGGAATATTGTAAGAATAGCGGCTTTTAACATCGCCCGTAAGACCGCCGACGGAATCCACGCCGTGAACCGTACCTTTTATAAATACCTGCTCAAACGAGAGGTTGAGGTTGTTTACGCCGGTCAGTGCGCCTACTTTGCTGTGTCCGACAATTCCGCCCTTGTCCTCGTTCATAATGATTCCAAGATTTTTGATTTTGCTGTATGTATTAGCATCGTAAGCCGTTAATCGACCGAATAAGCCAACGAAATCGGCATTGGGACGGTTAATCCACAGTCCGGAAATTGTGTGGTAATCGCCGTCAACAACGACATAAAAACCTGCGCCGAAGTCGCTTACCGGCCAACCGATAGGAAGCCAGCCTTCTGTCGGCCACTGCGAATCGATATACTCCGTCAAGTCAATGTCGTTGGCTAATTTGAAATACTTTGAACCAAATGTACTTCCATTGTTGTCCCGTATTGCGCTTAACTGGGCTGCCGTTTTGATTATATACGGGTCGTCGGCTGTTCCGGAGCCGCTGTCATACTGCGCCTGAACTTTTGAAACAAAGATGCAGGCGAAGATTAATACCAAAAAAGTAATTGTTCTTTTCATACGCGAAAAATTTTTTAAGTTATAAATTAAAGATAATTAGCGATTTTTACTTTCAATTTCATATTTATTATAATGACATAATATAAAACATTAAGTTTAAAATCTCGCTGCAAATATAATAATAAAAATCAAATCGTAAAAATATTTTCAAAAAAATGTTCAAATTTTTATGATTTTAGGTTTTTTTAACAGTTTTTCTCGACAAATTTCTACTAAAACCGCATACATTTCCTTTGCTAATCCGCATTATTCCGCTTTAATCTGATTTTCGCCGAAATTTAATTCATATTTAAAAAACTTTGCGTATATTTGCCGTCTATTATTAACTGTAAAAATTGAATTTCAGATGAAAAAAGGATTGATTTTTCTTGGCGTAATCGTAGTTTTGGCGATTATTGTTTACGGAATGGTAAAAGGAGCCTACAACGGAATGGTGGAAAAAGAAGAAGCCGTTACCAAAGAATGGGCTGACGTGCAGAGCGCGTACCAGCGCCGCGCCGACCTGATTCCCAACCTCGTGGCTACGGTAAAAGGCTATGCCGAACACGAAAAAGAAACTCTGGAAGCCGTTATAGAAGCCCGCTCAAAAGCGACTTCCATAACTATCGACGCCGAGAATTTCGACGCCGACGCCCTGAAAAAATTTCAGGCTTCGCAGGACGGCCTCACTTCGGCTTTGAGCCGCCTTATCGCAGTGGCGGAAAATTATCCCGACCTGAAAGCAAATCAGAATTTCCTCGATTTGCAGGCTCAATTAGAGGGGACGGAAAACCGGATAAACGTTGCCCGCCAGAAATTTAACGATACGGCGCGGGATTACAACACCTACATCCGCTCGTTCCCGCAAAACATTATGGCCGGCCTCTTCAACTTCGAGAAAAAAGCCTATTTCGAGGCTTCGGAAGGCGCCGACAAGGCTCCCGAAGTTAAATTCTGACGCGCTGTGAACGCAAGGAATTTCTTTTCGGACGACGAGAAAAAGCGCATTGTGGATGCAATAGTCAAGGCCGAGGCTGAAACTTCGGGCGAAATCCGCGTGCATATTTCCGAACACTGCAAGGAAGGCGCTTTGAACGCAGCCGCTTTCTGGTTTGAAAAACTCGAAATGCACAAAACCGAGCGGCGCAACGGAGCGCTGTTCTTCCTCGCCGTGAAAGACCGCGAATTTGCCGTTATCGGCGACGCCGGCATTAACAGCCGCGTTCCCGCCGATTTCTGGGACGGCGTCCGCCGAACGATGAGCGCACGGTTTCAGGAAAACCTTTTTGCAGAAGGACTTACGGAAGGAATTGCTATGGCGGGCGAAGCCTTGAAACAGTATTTCCCTCTCGAAGGCGAAAATAAAAACGAACTGCCCGACGAAATTTCTTATGGTTAAGGTTATGAAAAAGTCAGTTTTAATTTTCACAATCGCTTTACTGTCAGCCTTTTCGCTCGCTGCGCAGGATATACCGGACAAACCCAGTCCCCCGCGCTTGGTAAACGACTTTGCCAACGTGCTTTCCGCTTCGGAAATTGCGCAGTTGGAAAACGAATTGGACGAATTTGCCCGCAGCACTTCAACCCAGATTGCGGTTGTAACAGTACCTTCGCTAAACGGTTACGATATAGCCGATTACGCTTTCCGCCTCGGCGAGAAGTGGGGGATAGGGCAAAAAGGCTCCGACAACGGCGTGGTCGTGCTGTACAAACCCAAGACGGACAACGAAAAAGGGCAGGTTTTTGTAGCCGTCGGTTACGGCTTGGAGGGCGTGATTCCCGACGCTGTGGCTAACCGCCTGATAGTCAATAACGAAATGATTCCTCATTTCCGCGAAAACGATACTTACGGCGGTCTTTCGGCCGGCTGCAAGGTTATTATGTCCCTCGCTTCCAAGGAGTTTACCGCAAAGGAGTACGAAGAAGAAAACAACGATTACGCAGCCGAAGGATTTGTTATCTTTGTCCTCGGAATGTTTATTTTTTTCATTATTATTTCCATACTCGCAAGTCGGAACAGGGACTATACCATCCAATCCGGCCAATCGGGGCAGGATTCGCAGCAGGCTAACGCAAACTCATCGCTTCCTTGGTGGGTTCTGCTCTCGATGCTCAATTCCGGCAATTCGAGCGGTAAATGGGACGATTTCAACTCCGGCGGCGGCAGTTTTGGCGGTGGCTTCGGGGGAGGCAGTTCCGGCGGATTCGGCGGCTTTGGCGGCGGCAGTTTCGGCGGCGGCGGCGCCGGCGGGAGTTGGTAATATCGGTTTAATGAAGTTGATTATAATAAATATGCAACATTTTTCTACTAACTGCAAACCACTAACCATTAACTACTAACTATTTTCCATTTTTGGCATTTTCTTTTCCAAATTTGGCAAAACTTTCGCACTTTTTGCTTGTATATTTCAGAAATTTTATTATTATATTTGCCGTGTGATATGGTGAATTAATACTAACATTATAAAAACAAAAAGTGTATGAAGCCTAATTTTCTAAATTTTTTTGCTGTACACAGGCTAACATTGATTTCATTTAGCGTGAAGAGCGTCGCAAGCGAGAGACTGCGGCGCTTTTTTTGTCGTTTTTGATAAAAAAAATTAAAATTTTCTCACTTTTTGCTTGTTTTATTAAAAAATTGTTATATTTGCCCTGTGGTTTCGTTTTGAGATTTATACTAACATTCTTTTATAGAATAGGCTAATATTGTCAAAAAAAATTCTAAAATTATACTAACATTGTAAAACAAAAGTGTATGAAACCTAAATTTATTAAATTAGTTGCTGCCTTGTGGATAACATTCTTTGCAGCACAAAACGGTTTATTTGCGCAAAAAACGTTTAATATTAACGACAATGCAACTAATGCCGTACTTCGCGCTTCTACACCGGAAGTGGCAGTTAATGAGGTTTTCGGAAAGGCTTTGCAAACGCGGCCGTTTTCGCTAAATCAGCAACTGCGCTCGCTCACCGCCCAAAATAAGGGCGACTTCTTGACGCTTGATTTTTTTGATAATAAGCAGTATAAGGCTGTTATACAGCAGGTTACAAATCTTAAAAATGGGGATGTTACAATTACTTCCAAAATTGAAGGTTCTGCTACCGGATTTATGATCATGTCAGTAACAAAGCAGGGAGTAACTTTAAGTGCGAATATTCCTGAAACTGACGATGCGTATATTCTTGAACTTAAAAATGGAAAACCATTTTTATCCCAATATAGAATATCTGATTTAGATAAGTATGCTGACCCTTGCAAGGATGTAACCTCGTTTAATGAGAATATTAATCAATCTTTAAGAGCGGCAACAAGTGCTTGTTCGCCGAATTATCCTTCCGATGAAGATGTTACTATTAAGGTATTATTCTTATATACGCCAGCTGCTGATCAATATGCAAATGCCAATATAAGTGGTGGTATAAATGGGGCAATTAATACTGCACTTGAAAAGGCAAATTTAGTTCATGACAATTCTCTTACCAAAGTGCATCTTGTGTATGCAGGAGATGGTCCGGTACCAATAAATTATACAGAATTTTACGACGCAAATATGTCTCCTTATCAAAATATGACAAGTACAGACCTTGATACTATGACATATAATCGTCATCCCGCATTTGATAATATCCCTGCTTTGAGAAAACAGTTAGAGGCCGACTTGGTTTGCCTTGTGGCAAAATATGATGATGGAACAGGAGGACTTGCATGGCGGCTAAATAGCAGTTATGGCTATGAAAACGGCGACCCTGGACACGGATACTCAATTGTTAGGGTACAGCAAATTAGTTTGACAGGTATGGGTGGATACACTGTTGTACATGAGTTAGGACACAATATGGGTTGTTTCCATCATCCTTTACAAGGTTCTCCTCAATATTTATTATTTCCTTATTCAAACGGTTGGAGAGGTACGCTTTCAAATGGGAACAATGCATCTACTGTAATGACTTATGAAACTATTCCCGGATATGACGGTTATTATCCCAATATTCCGTATTTTTCCAGCCCTAATATAACCTATCCGGGGACAACAACACCGATAGGCAATGCTGAGGAGTCTAACAACGCTCTTACTATAAGATACAGCAAATCAGTCATTTCTTTGTATGGAGAAATCCTCAACACTTCATTAACTAATCTGACTGTCAGTTCCGGTACGCTATCGCCTGTTTTTTCGTCCGATGTTTATGAATATAATGTAAGTGTTGGGTACGGCGTTGATAATATAACAATTACCGGCACTCCTAATTATGATTGCGCTGTTGTAACCGGCGACGGAGCAAAAAGTTTGGCTGTTGGCAATAATTCATTTACTGTTCAAGTCAGGTCGCATAAGTCTTCTGTATATAAGACATATACAATAAATATTGTGCGTTTACCAGATGCTTGTGCTTCATACCAGAGCGCTCCTATCTTTTCAAACGATAATATTACGGATGTAGTCGGAAGCGATGTATTTAATTTATGCATGTCTGCTGCGCTTCCAGCCGAACAAAGAAATAGTTTCACAGTTGATTTTGTTGGTTCGGTTGCTTTAAAAATTAGAGATGGACAAAATAGTTATGGCTGTTATAACTTTGGTTCAAGAAATTCCGGATTTAAAAAAATATTAGTTTCTAAAACAGGAAGTTATACATTTAATACAGGTTATAATATTTTCTCATTATATAATTCTGAAACGCCATTATGCGAAAGTTTCATTAATTCAACATTATATTACAATGGTTCAAATGCTTCTTTCACATATGGTTTTTCGCAGAATTTACAAGCAAATACTGTTTACTATATAAGAGATTATCAAAGTTCATCGGAAGAGCCAACATCATTCTCAATAACAAATACTATTGGCGGAACTTGCTATGAAGTTTCCGATATTCCTTACGGCATTGATTACACCTACATTGCCGTTTCCAATGCCGACAACAAAATAAAAGTGCAGAGTGAGACAGGCGATTTCAGAGGCTTAACCCCCGGTACTTACACCATTTATGGGGCGCCATACAGTTCTGTTGGCAACGACCCTTCAACTTTTGTAGGTAAAACCCTCAGTGAAATTTCCACAAGCGATTGCGTGATACAGAGTTCCACCTCAATGACCATAACGGTAACAGCAGACGAATACCGCTGGACGCCGCAGACAAATTCCACATCATGGACAAGTTCCAACAACTGGACGCCTGCCGGAATTCCTACGGGTACATCAATTGTAACTATTCCGCAAAGCGCGACATATCCCGTTTTGACAAGTTCCGAGGCTGCAACGGCAAAGGATATTATCTTCGAACCCGGCGCAGAAATCGGCCGCCAAGACTATTTGACTTACGAAAGAGCCTTTGTACAGTTGGATTTGAACCGTACAACCGCTCGTAATAAGTGGCACTCGATTTCCGTTCCGTTTAAGGAAATGTTTTATGCCGACTTCAATTTGGGCGGACTACCTAAATCGTGGCTCGACCGACTTGAAGTAAACAGTAGCGAAAGTTTGGAGTGGATTTTTGAAAACGATTATTCAAAAAAATACAGTTTGGGCGACCCGATTTCGGTATGGTTCGACACTTCCGATGCAGATAATTCCACTGTAATAAAAGGATTAAATGCAACAAGCAATGATATTCTGGAATTGCCGTTTGTCGGTAATCCCCGCGTCGATGCAGATGTGCATTATAACCAAAGTTATACTGCTCCAACGCATATTGTGCGTGAAATAAATTCAACATTTGAACCGCAAACTACCGGAACAACAACAACATTCAGCCGCAGCAACGCCGGCGATACTTATAAATTAGCCGACGCAAAGGTTGTAACTCAAACTCTGAATTTCGGTTCGACAAACTATGTTTATGTCGGTAATCCGTTTATGAGTTCGATTAATTTTCATACCTTTGCAAACCAATTTACATCAACATTTAAAGGTAATTACAGGATTTGGGTCAATGGAGGCTCCAATGGCAAAGGCTATGCCGGTTATGAAGTTGGTACCGGTTCTTTCGGATTTGGAGCAGGAACTGCTTACGCCCCCGGATATGGAAGATATATAAAACCGATGACAGGCTTTATTTTAGAGCGAAGTACCTCAAATACAAGCACCCTTCCGGTTACAATTCAATTCGGTTTAGAAAAAATAGGAGCGACAAATGCTTCTTCAAGCGAGGGCGAGGAACCTTCCGTCAATACAAACCTGCTTAAAATTGATTTGAGCAACGTAAATGCAAGTTGGCGGACGTCAATAGCCATTCGTGAAAACGGCCGGCCGACAGTAAGCGCAGCCGATGTTACCAAGTTTATTACTGCTATTACCGAAACGCCCGAAATTTATTCTTTCAAACCCGCCGACGTCGATTTGCAAACGGCTTTGGACGTCAATATTCTTGGCCCCGTAAGCGGTAAATGCCTGATTCCTTTGGGAATAAGGACAAGTTTCCTCGGCGATATGGATATGCTGATTAGCGGAATGGACAGTTTTGATGCAAATGTAAGCCTGATTGATACATACGAGCCTAAAACAATAGACTTGACAGGAAAAACGGATTACAAGTATCATTTCGTTTATTTCCCCCTTACGGAAAAAGGAAAGGTTGTCGATAATAAAGACCGTTTCTTTATACTTTTGGCTCCGAAAAATGTAACAGGTCTTAATCAGAGTTCGGCGCAAACTGTTGTATTAGGCTTGAATGGCGCAATTAAGGCCGTTTCGACCTCTGAAATACGCAGCATTGCGGTTTACACTTTGCAAGGAACTGCCGTTTATTCCAATCCTTCGGTTGGAGCCTTGGAAACCCGTATCGACGGCCTCGCGCAGGGAGTTTACCTTGTAAAAGTAACTACCGGCGATGCAGTGCGTACAGCAAAAGTAATTGTCAAATAATTAACACTAACTAATATGAAAACATATCTGAATAACAAGAGTCTATGCGGGGAGTATTATACTGCTCCCACTATTGAAATATTTGAGATTAAGTTGGAAAATGGGTTTCAAGGCGACATTCCAACCAATCCGGATCCAGAAAACGATGAGTGGTAGTAGTAAAGGTTTATATCAAATAATATTGAAAAATTAAGTTTGGTAGCGGCTGAATATTACAAGATAGCAAACCATGTCCTCCGGATAGAGAAGAAAAGCCTGAAACGCGTTTTGGGCTTCTCTTCTTTTTTTGTTCCGGAAGCGGAAAATCAGAGTCAAAGTCCTATACTTGAAATAGTTACAGATGATTCGCTGCTCGACCGTATGGACAAGCCGTTCAGGAGTTCCGCTTATATGGATACTCTTACAGAACTTGGCATAAAAGATGGAACCTATATTTACCGGTATTCGGAATCGGGCGTTACGCAGGTTTTGGCCGAAATCAGGCAGGAAAACGGCTTATTCCGCGCCGCGGTAAAAGGAATGGACACAGTACGTCCCTATAATTTCGGGCTTGCCCTGTGGATGATTTTCGGAATAGCGGCAGTACATCACCGCACAGTTTCCGTCCATTCATCGACAATCGTTTACGAGGGCCGCGCGGTAATGTTTCTCGGCGAATCGGGAACCGGCAAAAGCACTCAAACCCGCCTCTGGACGCAGAACGTCGCCGGCGCAGAAATCCTGAACGACGACAGCCCCTTCGTCAATACCGAGCGCGGAACGCTTGTCTATGGCTCGCCTTGGAGCGGGAAGGCCAATTATTACCGCAACGAGCATTATCCGATAGCGGCTATCGTGCGGCTTCGTCAGGCTCCGCGCAACGAAATCCGCCGTTTGAGCCGCTTGGAGGCTATCGGGGCGCTCTTGCCGTCCTGCACGCCTGCCTTCGCTTACGACGGGCATTTGTCCTCGCTTGTTCACGGCATCGTTTCGGACGTTCTATCCGAAACTCCTGTCTATATGCTCGACTGCTTGCCTGACGCCGCGGCGGTTCGCTTAACGTTTGATACGGTTTTTGGACGATGAATTTAGACTGGTTGCTGACAGAAACGAAAGATTATCTTCGCGATGGTCAAGATGTGATTTTGCGGGTTACGGGAAACAGTATGTTGCCGTATCTTCGCAGCGGGAAAGACCTTGTGGTGTTAAGCCCGATACAGCCTGCCGATTTGAAAGCCGGAAAGATAGTACTTTTCCAGCGCGAAGAAAAAATAGTGTGCCACAGGATTATCGGACGGCAGGGCGAACTGTTTGTCATTCAGGGCGATGGCGTGCTGCGGAACAAAGATTTTGTCCCGGAATCCGATATTTTTGCCGCAGTGCATAAAATTGTCCGTCCGAATGGTAAGGAAGTATCGACCGATTCGATTCCGGCAAAATGCTACTGGTTCTTTTGGCGTGCAATTTCGCCTTTCCGCCGCGTTGTGCTTGGGGTTTTGAGATTAATTTTGAATTGAGAATTATTTATTATTTTTGCAAAAAAAAATTAAAAATTATGAAACTAAAAAAATCAGCCGTCTTGAAAGATATAGCGGGCGAAAAAGTGGTGATAATTCAGGGAAAAACAGGAGTGGATATGACAAAAATAATATCGTTCAACCCTGTTGCAGCGTGGCTTTGGAGCGAGTTTTTTGGCGATACGGACTTTTCGGAAGCCGATGTTGCGCAAAAAATTGTCCGGCAGTACGGCCTCGAACAAAGCCGCGCCGAAGAAGACGCCGCCAAATGGCTTGCCCAACTGAAAGACGCTAAACTGATAGAAGAATGAAAGACCCTGTCTTGAAACGCTTACTTGCTCTGCTTCAATATGTTGCATACGAGCGTCAGCCCGACGCCGCTCTGTTTGAAAATATGAGCGGAGCCGACTGGGAAGCGGTTTTCAAACGCGCTGTCCGCGAGCGGCTCACAGCCGTCGCTTTCGACGGATTGTCAGGACTGCCTCAAAACCTGTTTCCGCAGCGTAATTTGCTGCTTCGCTGGGCTGCCGGCGCGGATGCTGTCGAGCAGAAAAGCCGCAAAATGTTGAAAGTTGAAGGCGAAGTGAAGAAAATCCTGTCCGAAAACTCGCTGCCGATGTTAGTTATCAAAGGCTCGACCATTGCGGCGTTTTACAAAAATCCCGAACATCGGGAATACAGCGATATCGACATATATACCGCCGACATTGAGCGCAGCACGCATTTGCTGACGGAAGCGGGCGCGAAGGAAGAATACAGGAGTTTCGTACATTCGGCGATGTCGTTCAGAGGAGCAACGGTGGAAAATCATTCTCATTTTGTAAGCGCGTGGCTGACCGATGGCAGAGCCTTGATAGACAATCGTTTGCGTGAGATAGCCTTTGACGAAAACCGCCGCGCCGATTTTATTTTGCTGCATTATTTGGCTCACGCGATTGCTCATTTTGCGTCCGGCTGGCAGTTGCGGTTTTTCTACGACTGGGCTGTTTTGCTCCATTCCCTGCGCGGGCAGTGGAATAAGCAGGATTTTGAGGATATTATCGAGCGAGCGGATTTCAGAAAAATGGCCGACGTATTTAATTCAATATCAACTGATTATATGAAAATTCCCGCCGATGAAATTCCGGCTTTCGCGCGGGATGAAAAACTGATTGCATTTGCCCTTCGCGATATGGAAAAGCCCATTAATGTCGGACTGTCGCGGGCTTTCAACCGTTTTCAAAAGTTTTGGATGCAGGGGACTCCCGGCCTGTTTTGGAAAAAAGGCTGGCATTATTTCAAACATTCTGTTTTGAAAATCAAAATTTCTGACAATTAGCATTACATCTGCATTTTCTGTTTTATTCATAACACCTCAATTCGCCGCCACCGAAAACCGCTTCCAAATCCATATAAACAGGTTTGGCATCGGGAGCTGGTTTTAAATTTTTCGGCCGGTTGTCGGTAAATCCTCCGAAAACGCCTGAACGGTTGAGGATAATGTTCCAATTTTCAGGCACATACAGGATTACTCCTCCAAAGACGGCAGTTATCTCGATGCAAATTTTATCCGCTTCATCGGAAAAATTTATCTGCGTAAGGTCGAGTTCCGCCTACGGCGATGAGGATTACTCCGGCGTTTTTGTTGTGCCGGTTGCGGTCGAAAAGCAGCACCACGCCAATGGCTATCAGCAGCGCCTGCCACGACATAATGCAGTGGTAAACGTCCCAGTCAATCATATTGAGATTGAAAAGCAGCATCAGGACGCCGACAAACATTACGATAATTCCAAATACGATTTTTTTCATTTTCTTGAAATTTTTAAGTTATTAATGTTGCTGCAAAAATAAGCCGAAAAATGGCGAAAAAAATACGATGAAAAAGTCCGGTTTCGGGCTATTTCATATTGTGGAAAACGTTCTGAACGTCTTCGTCTTCCTCAAATTTTTCGAGCAGTTTCTCTATCGAAGCCCGCTGTTCGTCGGTAACTTCCTTGTAATCGTTAGGAATCCACTCAAATTCGGCGCTGTGAATTTCGTATCCGTTTTCTTCCAAATACTTCTGAATGGCCGAGTTAGACTGAAAATCGCCGTAGATGAACACTTCGTTTTCTTCTTCGTCGAAGACGATTTCTTCCACGCCGTAGTCAATCAGTTCCAATTCGAGTTCTTCGAGGTCGGCGCCTTCTTTTGGGCTGATTTTGAACACGCATTTGTGTTCAAACAGGAATTGCAGGCTTCCCGAAGTTCCGAGCGAGCCGCCGAATTTGTTGAAATAACTGCGGACATTGGCCACAGTGCGCATATTGTTGTCGGTAGCCGTTTCCACGAGGATTGCGATTCCGAACGGGCCGTAGCCTTCGTAAATTATTTCCTTGTAGTCGGCGGCGTCCTTTTGAGTAGCGCGTTTAATCGCTCTTTCGACGTTGTCTTTCGGCATATTTTCCTTTTTCGCCTGCTGAAAGAGGACGCGCAGGCGCGGATTTGTATCGGCGTCGCCTCCGCCTTCGCGGGCTGCAATGGTAATTTGCTTGCCCAATTTGGTAAACACGCGGGCCATATTGCCCCATCTCTTTAACTTGGTTGCTTTTCTATATTCAAATGCTCTTCCCATATTAATGTTTAATTTTATTTTTTTACTTTTATCTCAACGTCGCCCCCAGTTTGTCTTCCAAATTCTTTTGGATTCGGCTCATAACTGACTCTATTTGCTTGTCGTTCAGTGTTTTATCCTCGTCTTGAAGGATGAATGCCACAGCATAGGATTTTTTGCCTTCGGGCAAGTTTTTACCTTCGTAAACGTCGAAAAGGCTGACTTCGCGAAGCAGTTTTTTGTCGGTTTGAAGCGCAATTTTTTCGATGTCTGCAAAGGCGGTTTTCTTGTCGATAAGCAGCGCCAAATCGCGGCGGACAGCGGGGAAACGCGCAATTTCCTGCTGTTTAACCGAGGCGTTGCGATGCTCTTTCATCAGGGCGTCCCAGCAGAGTTCGGCAAAATAGACTTCGGCTCCTATGTCGAAGCGTTTCAGCAGCGGTTTTTGCAGGGTTCCCATAACTCCGAGTTTGCGTCCCGAATGTGTTTCAATCGACAGGGCGGCGGTAAATATCTCGTCGGAATATGTTTTATAAACGACTTTCTTTGATGCGATTCCAAGCCGGAGCAAAACGTTTTCGACTAATGCTTTCAATTCAAAAACCGAAGTTTTTTCGGCCGGCCTCAACCAACTGTTTTCCGCATTACTGCCGGTGAGCCACAAGGCAAGATGAAATTCTTCGCGGATAGCGGCAAACTGGTTGTCGTCCTGCGCTTTATCGGGCAGGAACGAATAGACGTTGCCAAACTCGTAAAGGTGCAAGTCGGGATTTTTGTGGTTGCGGTTGAACTGGATGCTTTCAAGTCCGCCGAACAGCAGCGATTGCCGCATCACGTCGAGTTCTGCGCTCTGCGGATTTGCCAAGGCCACGCATTGCTGTTTCGGCCAGACGCTCAACGGCTCGTAATAAGCCGAAGCGGTCAGCGAATTGTTCAAAATCTCGTAAAACCCGTATCCGGTCAGTTGTTCCGAAATCAGGTTCTGCAATTTGTAGGCCAAATCGGTATCGGTTTGATACGAGAGGTTGGATTTCAGAGTTTCGCCTGTTTCCACGTTGTTGTAGCCGTAAATCCTTAATATATCCTCGATTACATCCACGTCGCGGGTAACGTCCACGCGGTAAGCCGGGATTTCCAGCGTCCAGCCCTGCTCGTTTTTATGTAAAATGTTTATTTCTAAACTTTTAAGTATATTTTCTATTGTTGCAACCGGAATATTTTTTCCAATCAGGCTCCAAACTTTGTGAATCGAAAGTTCCACTTTTGCGTTTTGAACCGGATTCGGATAAATGTCCTGAATGGGGCCTGTAATCTGCCCTCCGGCCAATTCTTTGACCAGCATTGCGGCACGTTTCAGGACGTAAACAGTGTTGTTGGGGTCCACTCCGCGCTCGAAACGGAAGGATGCGTCGGTATTCAAACCGTGTCTGCGTGCGGTTTTTCGTATCCATGTGGGGTTGAAGCAGGCCGATTCGAGAAATACGTCGGTTGTACTGTCTTTCACACCCGACGCAAGGCCGCCAAATACGCCGCCGATGCACATTCCGCCTTCGCGGTTGCAAATCATCAGGTCGCGGTCAGACAGCGTGCGTTCGACTTCGTCGAGAGTGGTAAATTTCGTACCTTCGGGTAATGGTTTTACAATCACCTGATTATCAATTATTTCCCGCAAATCGAAAGCGTGGAGTGGCTGGCCTGTTTCGTGCAAAATATAGTTTGTAATATCCACAATATTGTTGATGGAGCGCACTCCGATGGCTTCCAGTCGGCGGCGCAGCCATTCGGGACTTTCTTTTACCTGAACATTTTTCACCGTAATGCCCGAATATCTGGGGCAAGCCTCTGTGTTTTCGACAGTTACGGTTACGGCAGGCGAGGGGTCGTCGATTTTGAAATTATCGACGGAAGGTTTTTTTACCGCCCAAGTTTGCTGTTTTTGATTGGCCAAATATGCCGCAAGGTCGCGTGCAACGCCGAAATGCGAAGCGGCGTCGATGCGGTTTGGGGTAATATCGACTTCTAAAACGTAATCGCTTTCGAGTTTGTAATATTCGCAGGCCGGAGTTCCGATTTTCGCGCTGTCGGGCAGCACGATAATGCCGTCGTGGCTTGTGCCGACGCCGATTTCGTCTTCGGCGCAAATCATTCCGTTTGATTCCTGACCGCGGATTTTCGATTTTTTTATTGTAAATGTTTCGTCGCCGGAATAGAGTACCGTTCCGATGGTTGCAACTATAACTTTCTGATTTTCAGCCACATTAGGAGCGCCGCAAACGATTTGCTGCGGAACGCCGCCGCCGAGGTCAACCGTCGTTACGTGCAGATGGTCGGAATCGGGATGGGGGACGCAGGTCAAAACCTTGCCCACAACGAGCCCTTTCAGGCCGCCGCGAATTGATTCAACTTCTTCTATTCCACCGGTTTCCAGACCGATAGACGTAAGTGCGGCTGCCGTTTCTTCCGGAGTTAACGGGAGGTCGATATACTCTTTAAGCCAGTTATATGAAATGTTCATTTTTAATATTTTTTCAAAACAATCGGCAAAATTAATAAAAATTGCGCAATCCGGAAAAAGATTTGCAGGAAAAATGCAAAAAGTATGTTAAAACGGCGGTTCGCTATCGGTATAAGCCGGCAAAGGAGGCGCCTGGTATCCGGCATTTTCGTCGGAATGGTTGCGTCCGTTTTTCTTCGAGGGAATATCTTCGTAAGGCACCTCGTAGGGCGGACTTTGTTCCAAATTCTGGAAGCGGGCAAATTCCTTGACAAATTGCAGGTTAATGTCCTTGACAGCGCCGTTTCGGTGCTTTGCAATGATGATTTGCGCGATGCCTTCGGTAGAATTTCCTTCGTTGTCCATATTCAGGCGGTAATATTCGGGACGGTGGATAAAGCACACTATATCAGCATCTTGCTCTATTGCTCCCGATTCGCGGAGGTCGGAAAGTTGCGGGCGTTTCGTATCGAAAGCGTCGGCGTTGGTTTTTGCCGCCGGACGGTTTTCCACGCTTCGGTTCATCTGCGAAAGGGCTATTATCGGGATATTAAGTTCTTTGGCGAGGCCTTTCAGCGAACTTGAAATAATGGCGACTTCGCGCTCGCGGGGGATTTTGTTGTCGAATTTCCCGTCGCGGTTGGCGTTCATCAGTTGCAAATAGTCGATAATAATGCACCTGACCTTGTGTTCGCGCACGAGGCGGCGGGCTTTTGTACGGAGGTCGAAAACCGAAAGTCCGGGCGTGTCGTCGATATAAATAGGAGCGTCGTTCAGGATTTTCAGGCGTTTATCTAATTTTATCCACTCTTCTTCGCTCAAACGGCCGGTTTTTATGCTGCT
The DNA here is from genome assembly GCA_031272085.1 of Dysgonamonadaceae bacterium. Classification (GTDB taxonomy): domain Bacteria; phylum Bacteroidota; class Bacteroidia; order Bacteroidales; family Azobacteroidaceae; genus Azobacteroides. The sequence goes on from JAISUN010000013.1 coordinate 23,442, forward strand.
GGCATTAATTTCGGAAACGTTCACGATAAGACGGTTAACTAATTGCAGTTTAGACATTTCGAGTGAGAAAATGCCTACCGGACAATCGTAATCGACAGCCATATTTTTGGCCATCGACAGCACGAGGGCGGTTTTTCCCATTGAGGGGCGGGCGGCGATAATTATGAGGTCGGTATCTTGCCAGCCGAGCGTAACGTCGTCCAAATCGGAAAATCCGGATGGTACGCCGGTAATTTTTCCCCCGTTTTTGGCGGCTTCTTTCATTTTTTCGACGGCCTCCACGATTACCGGGTTTATATGCGTAAAGTCGCGCTTGATGTTGCGTTGCGAGAGTTCAAAGAGGTCTCTTTCGGCTTCCTGCATCAGTTCGTCCACGTCGTTGGTTTCGTCGAAGGCCTTTTTTTCGATGTTGGCCGAATACGAAATCAGTTCGCGGGCAAGAAATTTTTGCGCCACAATGCGGGCGTGATATTCGAGGTGTGCGCTTGACACCACTTTTTGCGAGAGTTCGCTGATGAAACTTGCACCGCCCACTTTTTCGAGCGTTCCGTCTTTGCGCATCTGGTCGGCAACGGTCAGGATGTCGATAGGACGCTGTCTGGCGGCAAGTTTTTCGATGGCCTCGAAGACCATTCTGTGGTAATCGTCGTAGAAACAGGCGGCTGTGAGCGGGATTTCATTTTCGTTGATGGTCGCGAAAGCGTCTTTTTCGAGCATTAGCGCACCGAGTATGGCTTCTTCAAATCCTCTGTCCTGGGGTTGAACTCGTCCCTGTATGTCTGCTTTTTCCTGATTTACAGGCTTTTCCGTTTTTTTTGCCATTATATTTTCAAAAATTTATAATGCAAAGGTAGTTCGGAAAGGTCTGTTTTGGGCAATTTTTTGCGCCCGTTTTTTTAACTATTTATTAACAAAACCTTGTTAGTTGAATAATTCTTCCGCCCGAATTTCCAATCCCGGAAGCGATTTTACGGGAATCAGCGAGTGTTCGTCGTAAAATTGTCCCGGAGCATATTTTCCGTCGTCCTGCAAGAGGAAAACCGTAACGTCTTTATCTTTCGAGGGCGCGATAACCCAATATTCTTTCACGCCTGCTTTTTCGTAAAGAAGGTATTTATCGTTAAGGTCGTTTTTGCGGGTTGATGGCGAAAGCACTTCCACAACGAGGTCGGGAGCGCCCAGACAGCCGCGCTCGTCGAGTTTCGAGAGGTCGCAGACAAGGCAAACATCGGGCTGAACAACGGTATAAATCTTATCGTCGTCTGTTTCGCCGTTAACGGGCAGCCGGACGTCGAAAGGGGCTACAAAAAGTTTGCATTTTCCCTTATTCAAACGGATGTATTGCCTCATATCGGCATAAATATTTCCAACCACCGTTGCGTGGGATAATACCGGCGCAGGCGACATCAACTTAATGAAGCCGTTGTAAAGTTCCCGCCTTTTTTCGTCGAACCACGTCAAATAATCGGCGTAAGAGTAGCGTTTTGCTGCGTCTAATGCGAGTTCCATAATATTTACCTTAATTTATTTCGGCACAAATATAATATTTTAATTTTTAAAACAAAAATTTTACTGCAATCAGCCTTGTTTTCAAATAAAATATCTATATTTGCGGAATAATTTTTAATTAATTTAAGATATGAAAAAGATTTTATTTTTGAGTTTATTAATGTTTTCCTTTAATCTAATGGCGCAAACATCGGATTCAGAGAGAATTACGTCTGTAAATGAAAATGATGAAACGACAGCCGTTGCGTCGGAAGAAAGTTCGAATCCGGAAGCGCTTTTCAGCCCACTGGCGTTTTCAAACTCTTTGGATGTTCCGGTTGAAATTACAGACGCACGTCTGGCCCGCAACTACCGCCTCGGTACAAGATTTGCTAAAATTGGAAAAGTTCTGACTTTTGTGGGCGCTCCTGTACTGGTTTTGTCTTCGGTTGGACTGGCTGCTGCCATAAATTCCGACGGCAGCGATTTTGAATATGTCAATGGCCAATTTACAGGCGACATCGATGCGCTTGGAGTGGTTTCTTTTTACGGTTTGATTGCCGGCATAGAAATGGTTGGTGTTGGAATCCCGCTCTGGATAACGGGCAGCATTATGAAGAAAAACACTCTGAAAGCAGTAAACGAGCAGCAAACTTCATACCAGCCGAATTACCGCCTTGGAGTAACCGAATCGGGAGGAATAGGGCTTACGATAAACTTCTGATAATAAGCCTGTTATTTGTGCCTTATAGCCCTTTTTGCAAACGGCATCACGAATAACATTCCTACTACTGCAAGCGCCAGAATGTAAGGGAAATAGCCGTATTGTCCGTCGTCGAAAAACAGTCCGACCGCTTTATTAAACACGAACTGCCCCCAAAACGCGAGGAAAATTGCGATAGAAAAGGCTGTTCCGGACTGTTTTTTGAATATTGCGCCCAGATAGTTGAACACTACCGGATAAGTTACTCCTACGCCCAGCCCGACAAGCGCCATTGCCGCATAAGCAGCGAGAATGTTGGTTGAATAGCATAGCAGCGCCACGCCCGAAAGCGCGACAATAAGATAGATGTAGAGCGTAATGCTGTTGCCGAGCCGTTTCATAATCGAGCCGAGGAAAATACGCCCGATTAACATTCCGACAGTCATCATTGTCAGCGTCAGCGTGGCAGTTTCGGAATTGACTTCTAAAAAATTCTCGATATATTTGACCGTGAAATTTCCGCTTGCGCCTTCAAAACCGCTCTGGAAGAACAAAAGCAGTGCAAAAAGCAGCAAAGCCGGATATTTCAGCAGTTTTAGGCTCGTTTTCAGGGGAATACTTTCCTGCGGGTGAGCGTCGGGAAAGCGGATAAGTATGAAAAACACGATGAACAGAGCCATTATAGCCGATGTAATGTTCAGCGGCAAGATATAATCTTCCGGCGAAAAATAGTTCAGCAAAGTCCAGAGCAGGGCGCCGATGCAGTAAAATGCGCCGAGAATGCTCAACCTCATTCCGCGTTTTTTGTCGTCGTAAAGGCTTGCTACAAGGGCGTTTGTCTCGCCATTGAGGATGCCGCCGCCAATGCCGAGCATTGCCATGGACAGGTGTAAGATGCTTATTCTGTTGAAATTAGCAAGTCCCTGAATGCCTGTCAGCGCGAGCAAGGCTCCGATAATCAGCATCCATTTGTAGCCGAAACGGTCAACTATGGGGCCGAAAACAACCGTACCGATGATAATTCCGATGGAAAGCGTGGACGGTAAAGCATTGGAGCCTTCGCCAAGGTGCGAAAGGATGGGGCCGAGGGCGAGCATCGTTATTCCAAAAAATGCTAAACCTGCACAGGCAGCGATAAAGACGAGATTTTTATTCATATTATGCGTTAGTTGTATTCTGTTTTTACTTTCAAATAATAAACTTTTCAAGTCAATTAATGATGGAAAAGTTTGCAAAGATAATAAAATTTTCCTAATTTTGCCGAAGTTTTATCAATTAATAATGCTAAATTATTACGGAAATGAAGATAAAATCCACGTTTCGGTCGATTGCATCATACTTGGATTCAAGGACAAAGAGATAAACGTGTTGATTATCAAACGAAAATTTGAACCGCTCAAAGGCGAACGCTCGCTGATGGGCGGTTTTGTACGCCGAAACGAAAGCCTCGACGAAACGGTTATGCGCGTAGTGGCCGACTATACCGGCGTGGAAAACGTTTATATGGAGCAGGTCGGCGCTTACGGAGCCGTTGACCGCGACCCCGCCGGCCGCGTAATTTCCGTGGTCTATTACGCCCTCATTGATATGCAGCAGTTCGACGAAAAACTGAAAAAACAGCACAATGCCGAATGGGTAAACATCAACTCCGTAGGTACGCTAATCCTCGACCACAACCGCTTTTTGAACGATACAATCCGCCTGTTGAAACGCCGGACTGCCAACCGTCCCGTCGGCTTCAATCTGCTGCCCGAAAAATTCACTTTGCCGCAGTTGCAGTCGCTTTACGAGGCTATTTATCAAAAAAACCTCGACAAACGCAATTTCAGGAAAAAAATATTTGAAATGGACATCCTCGAAAAATTGGATGAAAAAGACAAAATTACCTCAAAAAGAGGCGCTTACTATTACAAATTCGACAAGGAAAAATACGACCGGCTGCTCGAAGACGGTTTCAGTTTCTCTTTTATTTGAACATTATGTTTAATAACATATAATTTTTTTAGCGAAATCTGAAAAAATATCCCTAATTTTGTCCCTGAAAATTAAGTGTAAAATTATACACTTATTTGGCGGCGATTAAGAAATAACAACATAAAATAAATTTAATATCATGAAAAAGAAGTGTTTTTTGCTACTTTCCGTATGCTTGATGGCGGGAATAATCCGCGCACAAGTCGGTTCGGTAAATATCGACGTTGACGCTAATACGAAGATTGCCACTGTAACCAAGTATTTTAACGGAACAAATATTGAAGACCTCAACAATCAGACAAACGGAGGTCTGTTAAGCCAATTGATTCATGGAGAGGCGTTTGAAGAAAACATTGACCCCGACTTCCTGAATCTCAGCAAAGGAGATTATTCCAAAGTGTATGTAGTTCTTGACGAACGCAGGATTCCGCATTTACTCAGTCAGGCGAACATCTATACCCGCTTGACATGGAATAACCTGAACGATAAGTATGATTTCAATTCAAAGGACATTTACAGTCCTTCGTCGGGCGGACAAGGCATGATGTCTTTCTCCCAACCGGTAACTATCGGCGACTGGAAGTTCAACGGCCGATTTTTGGTATATGATTCGCTGCCGCCCAATATCCAACGTATTATGCTCGAACGCATCAACGGCAATGAGCAAATATCCAAATATTGGACTAAACTTACGGCAGGCAATCCGCAATTTAAATACACCCTCGAACGCGACGGGCAGGCCTATATGGGACGGCAGACGCAAGTCATTTCCTTCACGGGAGGCAGCGGCGAAGTCGGCCTTATAAATAAGGGACTGTATAAGCAGGGTATCCGCTTCGATGCAAACAAGCCTTACGACGGCGTCCTGCGCATTAAAGCGGCCAAGCCCACTACTATCAACCTTTCTCTGCGCGACGAAAACGGGAAAGTTTTAGCCGAAAAGCCGTATTCACTAAAAGGAGACGGCAGTTATGAGAAAGTAGAGTATGAACTGACGCCCAACGGTAGCACCATCAAGGGCAGTTTTGGCGTATCCCTTAAAAGTCCGGGCGAAATACGCATGGGCTATGCCTTCCTGCAACCCGGTAAATGGGGCAGGATAGAAGGCGGATGGCCGATACGTTCGCAGTTTACCGACGCATTGAAACGCCAGGGCATATTAGCGTTTCGCTATAACGGCTCGATGGTGGATGTAGGCGCCGACACCTATCTCTATCGATGGAAAAAGATGATTGGCCCGCTCGACGAGCGCAGAGTGTCTTTCCGTAACGGATTCAATCCTTATGCTACCCACAGTTTCGGCTTTATCGAGATGCTACAAGCGGCAGAGGCCATCGGCGCAACTGCCATTATCGGCATGTGCATGGATGAAAGTTACGAAGATATTCGCGACTTTGTGGAATATTGCAATGGCCCGGTAACATCCACATGGGGCGCTCTGCGGGCAAAACACGGACATCCGCAACCGTATAACCTGCGATATATACAGGTTGACAACGAACGGCAGATATCCCGCGGCTATGTCGAGTGCATGAAGAAGTTTGCACAGGCGGCATGGGAAAGCGACCCGCAAGTATCAATCATGGCTTCGCTTAATATCGGAGGCGACGGATACATACGCGGCGGTTCGGCTATGGAAAAAATGCGGCTCGAACAGTTGGAACGTCAATTGCAGGAAGCCGGCGGCCCGATGCCAATGGGCGGCGGTCCGCAATCCGGACAGTTCGACCGTCAACGTATGATGTTGCAAATGCAATACCAGCAGGCTAAACAACAAATCGGCGAATCGTACGCATTAGCGTCGGAGATGATAGGATGGTTCATTGCGCAGGGTAAGGGCGACAAAGTATCCTGGGACCCGCATTACAGCGGCCAGCGGAACTTTGCCGACGGCGGCGACCGCTACCTGAACGAAATGGGAATCACGCTGCAACGTGAATTGGCAAAAGACTATCCGGGCTATCACCTCGCCCTTCATCCTATGGAAGAAAATGGCTCGCGCTGCGATTGGGACAGGGGACTCGCACATGCACATAACTGGAATACCAACCAACGCTACGGCGACAGTTTCGTCATGCTGGGCACAGCCAACACTTTCCAGCCGCACGGCCTGCATTATATGTGGGACCAGGGACGTATTCACTATACAGCCGACACTATCTGGTTCCAGCCCTCCGCTTATGTGGATGAAATAATGATGCAGACATGGAAACCTAATGTGGTACAAGCCGGCAGCTCCGAAGAAACAACCCTCGACGTTACCGCTAAACTGAGCGATAAGAAGGATGAGTTGAGCATATATGTGGTCAACCTGTCCGACCATCCGCAGGACGCGGTTATTAATGTGGCGAATTTCAAATTTAAGTCGCAGGCGCAGGTTATCACACTCGGCGATTGCGATTTGACCGAATATAACACTTATGACAATATGAATAATGTGTCGCCGAAATATTCAAAAGCGGTCATAAGCAGTAAAAATGCCAAATATACTTTCCCAAGATATTCATATACGGTAATAACTTTGAAAAAATAGGCTAAATATGATTGAATAATATAAAATTAATGAATAAATAAATATTTTTGTCATGAAAAGAATTTTTTTAATCTGCGCAATAGCGTTATCGGGAGCATTTGTAATCAATGCTCAAAACCGTTTGATTGTCGATGCCGACCAGGGCAAAGAAACAATCAGCAAACATATTTACGGTCATTTCTCGGAACATCTCGGACACTGCATCTACGGCGGTATCTGGGTGGGCGAGAACTCTACGATTCCCAACACCCGCGGCATCCGCAACGATGTGGTTAAAGCCTTGAAAGATTTGCAGATACCCAATCTGCGCTGGCCGGGCGGCTGTTTTGCCGACGAATACCACTGGATGGACGGTATCGGCCCACGCGACAAACGCCCGAAAATGATAAATACGCACTGGGGCGGGGTAGTGGAAGACAACAGTTTCGGAACTCACGAATTTCTTGACCTCTGCGAGCAACTCGGCTGCGAGCCTTATATCAGCGGCAACCTCGGCAGCGGCTCGGTCGAAGAAATGTCGAAGTGGGTTGAATACATCACCTTCGACGGCGAAAGCCCGATGGCAAACCTGCGGAAACAAAACGGTCGCGAAAAACCATGGAAAGTGAAATTCTGGGGCGTCGGCAACGAAAGTTGGGGCTGCGGCGGAAATATGACAGCCGAAACTTACTCCGACCAATACCGCCGCTATGCCACTTACTGCCGTGATTACGGCAACAACCGCCTGTATAAGATTGCCTGTGGAGCCAGCGATTTTGACTACAACTGGACGGAAACAGTAATTAAAAACATCGGCAACCGTATGAACGGGCTTTCGCTGCACTATTACACCGTTCCGAAATCGTGGCAGGATAAGGGTTCGGCTACGCAATTCGATGAAGCAGAATACTTTACAACTATTCAAAAAACTCTGAGGATGAACGAGTTGCTGACTCAACATTCTACAATTATGGACCGTTACGACCCGCAAAAACGCATCGGCCTGATTACCGACGAATGGGGCGTGTGGTATAACGTCGAACCCGGCACAAATCCCGGCTTTCTGTATCAGCAAAATACGCTTCGCGACGCTATTGTAGCCGCTCTGAACTTTAATATTTTCAATGCGCATTGCGACCGCGTGAAAATGGCCAATATCGCCCAGATTGTCAATGTTTTGCAATCGGTTATCCTTACCGATAACGAGAAAATGGTTCTCACGCCGACTTATTGGGCTTTTTACCTTTACAAGGTTCATCAGGACGCGACTTTGCTGCCTGTAAACCTGACTTGCGGCAAATATGGCGTGCAAAATGCAACGCCTCCGGCATTTGAACCTCCCGCCGGTTTTCCGGGTGGCAGGCAACAGGGCGGACAGATAGATGTAATCAGCGCTTCGGCCTCGAAAGACGCTTCCGGAAAAATCCACATTACATTGGTTAATGTTGACCCCTCGAAAGCGCAAACGCTTGAAACCGAACTGCGCGGCGCAACAGTGAAAAAAATCACCGGAAAAGCGCTGACATCGGCAAAATTACAGGATTTTAATTCTTTCGACAATCCTGAAACAGTGGGAGTTAAAGAATTCAAGGATTTTAAACTCCAAAATGGAAAAATTTCCGTAAATTTGCCCTCAAAATCGGTGGTTTTACTGGAAATTGAGTGATATGTTGGAAAATTTGAAACAACAGGTTTTTGACGCCAATATCGCGCTTGTAAAGCACGGTTTGGTGATCTTTATATGGGGCAACGTTAGCGGAATCGACCGCACGAAAGGCTTGGTGGTTATCAAGCCTTCCGGCGTGTCGTACGACGATATGAAAGCCGAAGATATGGTTGTGGTCGATTTGGAAGGCGGGGTTGTCGAAGGCAAACTTAAACCTTCGTCCGATACGCCTACGCATCTTGTTTTGTACAAAGCGTTTACGGAAATTGGCGGCATTGTTCATACCCATTCGACTTATGCAACGGCTTGGGCGCAGGCGGGTATGGATATTCCGAATATAGGAACAACTCACGCCGACTATTTTCACGATGCGATTCCCTGCACCGAAGATATGACCGAAGCAGAGGTAAAAGGCGCTTATGAAGCGGAAACCGGCAATGTTATCGTCCGCCGCTTCGCCGCACTTAATCCTGTGCATACCCCCGGCGTTTTGGTCAAAAATCACGGCCCGTTCGCTTGGGGAAAAGACGCTCACGATGCGGTTCACAACGCGGTTGTGCTCGAACAGGTCGCTAAAATGGCGTCGATCGCCTACTCGGTTAATCCCACATTGACAATGAATCCTTTATTGATTGAAAAGCATTTTAGCCGCAAACACGGCCCCAATGCTTATTACGGACAAAAATAAATTAACAAAAAAATAAACACAATGTACAAAAATTCAGAAGTATGGTTTGTAACAGGGGCGCAACTCCTGTACGGTGGCGAAGCAGTCATCGCTGTGGATGCTCATTCCACCGAAATGGTCAAAGGATTGAACG
>JAISUN010000044.1 GCA_031272085.1 Dysgonamonadaceae bacterium
TGCAAGTTCAACCAGAAGGACTGGCCTCTCGCTTTTGAACTCCTCAACAACTGCGGCGGCGCCGACCACGAAGGCTACATCGGCCTGCAAGACCACGGCGACGACGTTTGGTTCAAAAACATTAAAATTAAAATTACTGAATAATTTTTAGTTCATAAGTTTTCTTTTTTTGGTTTGTAAGGCTGCCGAACAAAAAATCGGCAGCCTCTTTTACTTACAAAAACACAGTTTTTACCCCAAAAAAATTAAAAATTCTAACTTTTTGATTATCATTTCAACAAAATCTTTTATATTTGCAGCAAAAATAACATACTTAAATTTAACATTATGAACGCAAGACAAGTTATAATATGCGCATCCCTGTTTTTGACGGCTGTTTTTGCAAATGCTCAAACAGTGCCGCTTCGTTCGGGACAGACGCTTAACGTCGCATCGATGAATGAGATGCTGATAAACGACGATATTATTTCGATATCGCTGCACCAAAACGCACCCTTGAAAGCCTTAAAAACCGCATCGCGAATAACCGACAGCGGCTCGACATTTTGGGTTGGAAATCTGACGGACGGACGCAATGGAGTTATGGAATTTTTAGTAAAAAACGGCTGTATGTCGGGCAGCGTCCGCGATTACGACGCCAATAAAGTTTACGATATTTCGGTCGAAAACGGCGGACAGGTCAATATAAAAGAGTTTGACCTCTCGGAACCGCACGACGAAGAATGTACCGAAATCGAAGCCGAAGAAGAATACGGATTCAGGGCGGCAACAGCAACGGCAACTCCCGAAAATCCCGCTCTTATCGACATTTTAGTTCTTTATCCCTCCCAACTTGCAACAGCAAGTTATATGGGCAGCACCGAGGCAGCGCGGACGGCCAAAATTGAAGAAATCATCGAGCAAACCAACCAAATATTCATCAACAGCCAGGTTTACGTGAAATTCCGCCTTGCCGGACACGAAATTAACGACGTGATACCGCATAATGCGACAAGCACTTCCGACGTGAGCGGCGCTTCGGGCGTATCGTCTTTGCGCAACACTTACGGAGCCGACATAGTTTCGCACTGGAATTACGACGGCACAGCCGGCTCGGGCGTTGTAGGTTCGCAAAGCGCATCTTCTTCCGCCGGATTCAACACTTCAAAATACAGCGAAGTGATTTCGCGCTATACTTTTGCCCACGAATGCGGCCACAACCTGGGTTCGAGGCACGACCGCTACGAATATTTCAAAGACGGAGGCGACCATACGATTTTGTTGAGAACTCCGGGCTATCAGTTCGGAAAATGTTTTCTGCAATACCGCACCGTAATGGCTTACGACAACAGCAAATATTTGCCCGGCTCGGATGGAAAAGCAAAGAGCCGGATTATGCACTATTCCAATCCCAATGTTAATTACAACGGCGTTCCTACCGGCGTAGCAGGCACGACGCCGACTGACCAGATTGGCGACGGAGGCCCTGCCAACGCAGCCCGAATGATAAACGAGTGCGCCAAGAATGCCGAAAGTTGGAAGGCTACAAAAATAACTTCCTCAAACAAGCCCGCCGCAAGCGAAACGCTGCAAGTTTATCCCAATCCGGTTGATAATGAACTGAATATCAGAAACTTTACCAAGGGAAGCCTTGTAAAAATTTACAATTCGGCCGGCGTTTTGGCCGGAACTTACGAAACTTCCGTCATTTCGGTTTCGCACTTGCCTGCCGGAGTTTATTACATTAGGATAAACGGACAAACGGCAAAAATTGTAAAAAAATAAGAATTACAACGGGATTTTGCCCTAAATTTGCCTGATTTTTTGCGAAAAAATAAAAATTTCGTGAAAAATTAGGCTCATTTGATATTTATTTCGTACCTTTACAAGTTAATTCAAACCTGCCCCTCCGAAAACAATACTATTTTGAATTAACGCGCGAGATTTAGAATAAAATAAAAACAATATATAAATGTCAAATGTATGGAATTATCAATCTCCAAAACACGAACAAATACTTAAACGAGACGAACTTGCACAGAAGTTCGGCCTCTCGCCCGCTGTTTGCCAGTTGATGGTGCAGAGGGGGATTACGACCGAAAAAGATGTGCAGCAGTTCCTGAATCCGACATTGAGAGGTTTGCACGACCCTTTTCTGTTTCCCGATATGAGGAAAGCCATCGACCGGCTGAACGAGGCGCTGGGCAACAAGGAAAGGATTATGGTTTACGGGGATTACGACGTGGACGGAACGACGGCCGTCGCGCTTGTTTACAAGTTTCTGGCTCAAAATACCTGGTCGTCGAATCTGGAATATTACATTCCTGACAGGTATAACGAAGGTTACGGAATTTCCGACCGGGGTATCGATTACGCCCACGAAAAGGGCATTTCGCTGATAATTGCCCTCGATTGCGGCATTAAGGCGGTAGAAAAAATTGCAAGAGCAAAAACGCTCGGAATAGACTTTATCATTTGCGACCATCACAAGCCCGACGAGGTTTTGCCCGAGGCCGTCGCAATATTAGACGCTAAACGCGACGATTCGGAATATCCTTACGAACACTTGTCGGGATGCGGCGTAGGCTTCAAATTTATGCAGGCTTTCGCCATCAGCAACGACATAGACTTTGCCCGCCTGCGGCAAATGCTCGATTTCGTGGCCGTCAGCATAGCGTCCGATATTGTTCCTATTACCGGCGAAAACAGGATTATGGCCGCCTACGGCCTGAAACAACTTACCCGCAATCCGAGCAAAGGACTGAAAGGAATCATCAACATTTGCGGACTGTCGGGAAAGGAAGTTACCATTAGCGACGTAGTGTTCAAAATCGGCCCGCGAATCAACGCTTCCGGCCGGATGATGAACGGCGTGGAGGCGGTAGAATTGCTGCTGGCCGACGATACGGCCTCGGCAAAAATCAAGAGCGCAAACATCGACCAGTACAACGACGAGCGACGCGAACTCGACAAAAAAACTACCGACGAAGCCTACGCTTTGATTGACGAAAATCCCGGATATGAAAACCGGAAAATACTCGTCGTCTGCAACAAAGAATGGCAAAAAGGCGTGATAGGAATTGTCGCCTCGCGATTGACCGAAAAATACTACAAACCGGCTATCGTCCTGACCGAATCAAACGGTTACATATCCGGTTCAGCCCGCTCAGTTACAGGCTTTGACATCTACCGCGCAATAGAATCCTGCAAAGATATTCTCGTCAATTTCGGAGGCCATACTTTTGCGGCAGGCATCACGATTGAAGAACAGAATCTGGAAGAGTTCAAAAAACGCCTCGAAGCGTTTGCGGAAGAAAATATGCTCGAAGAACAGCAAACGCCTTCGCTCGACATTGATTTAGCCCTCAAATTCAACGAGATAAACCAAAAACTTGTTACCGATATTAAGAAAATGAACCCCTTCGGCCCCGACAATCTGAAACCGACTTTCTGCACTTTCGGAGTGAGGGACGCCGGAACAAGCAAACTCGTCGGCAAGGAACTGGAACATATCAAACTCGACCTGACCGACGGCACGACCGAGGAGCCAATGTCGGCAATCGCTTTCGGAATGCACGAATACAACGATTACATCAAGAGCGGAAAACCTTTTGACGTCTGTTACACGATAGAGGAAAATACTTATAACGGGAAAACGAGTATTCAGTTGCAAATCAAGGATATAAGAATAAGCGGCGGACAATAGCGGAACATCGGCTATGGACAGTTTTCATTCCATACTGAAAGAATATTGGGGCTACGACGAATTTCGCCCGCTTCAAGAAGACATCATAAAGTCGGTTTACGAAGGCCGCGATACTCTGGGACTTATGCCCACCGGCGGCGGAAAATCGCTCACTTTTCAGGTTCCGGCTATGCTGATGGACGGCATTTGCCTTGTCGTTACCCCGCTGATTGCCCTGATGAAAGACCAGGTTGATAACCTCCGAAGCCTTGGAATCAGAGCGGCTTATGTCCATTCGGGAATGTCGTGGCAGGAAATAGCCGTAACGCTCGAAAACTGCGTCAACGGCCCCTACAAATTCCTCTACGTTTCGCCCGAACGCCTGACTACCGACCTCTTCCTCGCCAAACTGCCGCTGATGAACGTCAGTATGCTTGTCGTTGACGAATCGCACTGCATCTCGCAATGGGGATACGATTTCCGCCCGTCCTACCTGCGGATTGTGGAAATACGGGAAATGTTGCCCGGTATTCCCGTTTTAGCGCTGACTGCGACCGCAACGCCCGACGTTATCGACGACATTCAGGATAAACTGCATTTCAGGGAAAAAAATGTCTTCAAAACGAGTTTTGAACGCGAAAATCTGGTTTATGTAGTCCGGAATACCGACGATAAACTCTACGAAATAATCCACATCCTGACGCACGTCGGCGGCAGCGCAATAGTTTACGTCCGCAGCCGAAAACGGACTTCCGAGATAGCCAAAGCCCTGAAAGAGCAGGGAATAGACGCCGATTTTTTTCACGCCGGACTTAATTCCGACGAAAAAATGAACAAACAAAATGCGTGGAAAAACGACCGCTGCCGCGTAATGGTCTGCACAAACGCCTTCGGAATGGGAATCGACAAGCCCGACGTGAGAGTGGTCATCCACTTTGAACTGCCCAATTCCTTGGAGGAATATTTTCAGGAAGCCGGACGGGCAGGCCGCGACGGTAAAAAATCCTACGCCGTCGCCCTGCATTCCCCGCGCGACGCCGCTCAACTGAAAAAGCGAATCAAAGACGAGTTTCCCGATAAAGAATTTGTAAAAGACGTTTACGAAAAATTGGCATATTTCTTCCAAATACCTGTGAATGAAGGTATTGATACCGGACACAATTTCCGTATAGAAAAGTTTTGCCGCGCTTACCGCTACAATATGACGCAGGCTCACAGCGCCCTGAAAATCTTGGATTTAACCGGCTGCATCAGTTATGTGGAAGAAACCGACAAGTCTTCAAAACTGCTCTTTACCGTTGACCGCGACGCGCTTTATCGCCTCTCGGCTTACGACGAGAAAACGGAAAACCTGATTCGTATTCTTTTGCGCTCATACACAGGGCTTTTCGCAGATTATGTCCATATCGACGAAGATTTGCTGGCTCGACGCGCCGAAATGAGCGCCCACGAAGTTTACGAAACGCTGAAAATGCTTTCTGTTCAACAGGTTATACATTATATTCCGGCGCAGAAAGTACCGACAATTTACTACAATTTCAACCGTGTTGAAACCCGCTTGCTGACCATTCCGAAACAGGTTTACGAAAAGCGGCTCGAACGCTTGGAAAACCGCATCGACAGCGTGATTGATTACGGCGGTTCGCAAACTCGGTGCCGCAGCCGGATTTTGCTCCGCTATTTCGGCGAAAAAAACACGAAAAATTGCGGAAAATGCGACGTCTGTCTCGCAAACAAAGGCCGCGACGCCAGCGAATCAGAACTCGAATTGCTTGTCCGGCAGATACTTGAACTGCTTTCGCAACACGAGCGGACGACCGAAGAGCTCGCGGCCGAAACCGAATATCCCGAAAAACAAATCATCGAAATTGTCCGCTTCCTCGCTGACAGCGGGCAGGCAACAGTGGAAAACGGACGGATAAAAAAGGTTTAAACTGTCTGTAAATCAAAAAAAATCAGTAAATTTGCGCCCGATGAAACTTTCAATTATAACAGTCAATTACAACGTAAAATATTATTTGGAACAATGCCTCGATTCGGTTTTCAAATCAATAAAAAACATTGAAACAGAGGTAATTGTAGTCGATAATGCCTCGTCCGACGGCTCGATGGAATACCTGAAACCCCGATTTCCGGAGGTTCGTTTCATCGAAAGCGCTGAAAATCTGGGATTTGCACGCGCCAACAATCTTGCAATCGAAAGCAGCGCCGGCGATTACGTTCTATTGCTGAATCCCGATACGGTAATTGGCGAAAAAACTCTCGAAAACGTTTGCCGGTTTATGGACGAAACGCCCGATGCAGGCGCGGTTGGCGTGAAGATGCTGACCGGTTTTGCACAATTTCTTCCCGAATCGAAGCGGGGTTTTCCCTCGCCATGGAACTCGTTTTGCAAGATGACCGGACTTGCCCGCCTGTTCCCGCTTTCACGCAGGTTTGGCGGTTATCATCTGAAATTTTTAGACAAAAACCAGACTCACAAAGTCGATGTGCTGGCGGGCGCGTTTATGCTTATCCGCCGCGAGGCGCTGCAAAAAACGGGCGGTTTCGACGGCGATTTCTTTATGTACGGCGAGGATATCGACCTTTCGTACCGGATAAGCCGAGCCGGATTTGCAAACTATTATTTTCCCGAGCCGATAATCCATTACAAGGGCGAAAGCGCACGCCAAGACCCGCTTTACATCAAGCGTTTCTATCAGGCGATGCTCATTTTTTTCAACAAACACTATCCCCATTCCAATTTTCTTTTCAAGGCATTTATCAAATTCGCCATTTTCGCCGTCGGCTGCCTTTCAACGGCCAGAAAAATGATAAGAGGCGGGAAAACCGCATCAGTAAAACATTCCGGCAAAATCATTATTTTTGATACATCAAAAACAACATACAGCCAAATTATTGGGGAAATGAACCGGAATCCGCTTGCCGACACGCTTTACCGCATTTACAATCCCGAAAAGGGAATAACAATAGACGCAAACGAAGTAATAATCAATAAATCAGACAGTTATGCTTCTTGAATCGGAAAATATAAAACTTCGCGCCCTCGAACCCGAAGACCTCGACCTCCTTTACCGCTGGGAAAACGACGCCGAACTCTGGAAATACGGCTCCTCGCTGGCTCCGTACTCGAAATATTCACTGCGCGAGTATCTGAAAAATTCGGTTTCGGATTTGGTAACAGCCGGACAGTTGAGGTTGATGGCCGAATTGAAGACTGATAATGTAACTATTGGAACAATAGACTTTTACGATTACGACGCAATAAACATGCGGGCCGGAATCGGGATTTTGCTCGACGCAGAATACCGCAACCGCGGATTTGGAAAAGAAATGCTTGATTTGATGAAGGAATATGCCGGTAAAATATTGTTTCTGAATCAGTTATATGCTCATATTCCGCAAAAAAACTCCGCCAGCCTGCGCCTGTTCGCTTCCTGCGGATTTGAGCAGACCGGAATATTGAAATCGTGGATAAAAACCTCGGAAGGCTTTGAGGATGTGTGCGTTATGCAATCAAAATTGTGAACCATCTGGGGCTCGAACCCAGGACCCCATCCTTAAAAGGGATGTGCTCTACCTGCTGAGCTAATGATTCTACGGTAGGCTTTTTTCAAAAGCGGGTGCAAAGGTAGGCATTATTTTTGACATTTGCAATTATTTTTGGTAAAATATTTTTCATTCTGAAAAAAAGCAGTAATTTTGTTGAAATTATTAGCATTATGAACTCAAAAAATCTGTTTTCGATATTATTTTGCTTGATTTTTTTTAACAGTCTGGCTGTTAATGCAAAAGATAATGGCGCTCTTCAAAAATTTCTGGGCAAAAAAGAACTCGCACACGCGGCTGTAAGCCTGAAAGCGGTGGATTTGACGACAGGAAAAGCCGTAGTTTCGTACAACGAAAAAATGGCTTTGACCCCGGCTTCCAATATGAAATTGGCAACAACCGCCCTTGCGCTCGACTTTTTGAGCGAGGATTTTTGCTATGTAACTCCCTTATTTTACGACGGTTATATCGAAGACTCCACTCTCTGCGGAAATATTTTTATCAGGGGGACGGGCGACCCAAGCCTCGGCTCGGAATTCACCGGCGAAGGCGCAGACGCTTTGTTTGAGCAATGGACGTCGGCCGTAAAAAATGCGGGAATCAAGCGTATCGAAGGAAATGTTGTCATTCTCGACCAATTGTTTGGTTATGAGGGCGTTTCGCATAAATGGCTGCTCGAAGATTTGGGTTGGTATTACGGCGCTCCGGTTTTTGGAATCAGCATTTTCGACAATATGTGCCGGATTTTCTTCAAATCGGGAAACCCCGGCAGCCCGACAGAAATTACCGGTTTCAGCCCGCAAATCGAAAATCTGCAATTTCGGAACGAAATAACCGCTTCCGACGTCAATGACGACGAATCCGAAATATTCGGCTATCCGCTTGATAATGTGCGCGTTTTGAAAGGTAAAATCCCGCCTTTCAAGGAAAATTTTGTCGTAAAAGGCGATATTCCCGACCCGGGCAGCGTACTTGCGGAATATTTTTATAATAACCTGATAACCAAAGGAATAGAAATAACAGGACAGGCTGTTTCTTATCGAACCGAACCTCAACTGCCGACTTCCGAAAATCTTATTTTTGAACATAAGTCGCCT
This sequence comes from Dysgonamonadaceae bacterium, assembly GCA_031272085.1. Lineage (GTDB taxonomy): Bacteria > Bacteroidota > Bacteroidia > Bacteroidales > Azobacteroidaceae > Azobacteroides. The sequence goes on from JAISUN010000044.1 coordinate 8,311, forward strand.
AAATTGAGTGAATTAGCGCGGGAAATCAATCTGCACAGCAACAACAATTACGCCGAACATCTGTATAAACGGCTTGCAAGGCTTGATTCAATAGATGCAAGTAAATATTTTCAGGAGCGCGGTTTGGATGCCGGCGCACTTTTTCAGTGCGACGGCAGCGGATTATCGCCACAGAATGCCGTTTCAGCGGGTTTTCTGATTGAACTGTTAATTTATATGGACAAAAAATACGGACGCAAAGGCGCATTTTTCCAATCGTTGCCCATTGCCGGAAAAGAAGGCACTGTGGCCTCGTTTTTGCGGAATACTCCGCTTTCGGGCAAAGCGCGTCTGAAATCGGGCAGTATGAGCGGAGTTCAGGCATATTCCGGCTATGTTGAAACCGGCTCGAAACGTTATGCAGTGTCGTTTATCGTAAATAATTTTTCGGGAAAACGCGCCGATTTGCGCAAGGCGATGGAAGAATTATTGGCCGAACTGTTTTAATTTTTCGCTTTTCATCAAAATTAACTGTTATTTCAAAAAAAGTCCGTACCTTTGTAGGATAACAATGAAAAAAAATTAATGAAAAGAGACGATTTAACTTTCAGTATTATCAATCGCGAACTGAACCGGCAAACGTCGGGAATGGAGTTGATTGCATCGGAAAACTTTGTAAGCGAAGAAGTTAGAGAAGCGGCAGGCTCCGTCCTGACCAACAAATATGCCGAAGGATACCCCGGCAAGCGTTATTACGGCGGCTGCCAGTGCATCGACGAGGTGGAGCAACTTGCCATCGACCGCCTGAAACAGATTTTCGGCGCAGAATGGGCTAATGTCCAGCCTCATTCCGGGGCGCAGGCAAATATGGCTGTTTTTCTGACTTGCCTCAATCCGGGCGACAAGTTTCTCGGCCTCAATCTCGCTCACGGAGGACATTTGAGCCACGGTTCGCCAGTCAATTTTTCCGGACTTGTTTATAAAGCCTTGGAATACAACGTAGAAGAATCAACCGGAAGAATAGACTACGAGCAGTTGGAACAAAAAGCGCTCGCAGAAAAACCGAAATTGATTGTTGCAGGCGCGTCGGCCTATTCCCGCGAGTGGGATTACGCCCGAATCCGCAAGGTTGCCGACAAGATAGGCGCAATTTTTATGGTCGATATGGCTCATCCTGCGGGACTTATCGCGGCAGGACTGCTCGAAAATCCCGTAAAATACGCTCACGTCGTAACATCCACTACTCACAAAACCCTGCGCGGGCCTCGCGGAGGCGTTATTTTGCTCGGACGCGATTTCGACAATCCATGGGGAAAAACCACCCCGAAAGGCGAAATTAAAAAAATGTCGGCTTTGCTTGATTCAGCCGTATTTCCGGGGGTTCAGGGCGGCCCGCTCGAACATATCATCGCCGCAAAATGCGTGTCGTTTCACGAGGCGCTGCTGCCGGAATACAAAGTTTATCAGCAGCAGGTTAAGAAAAATGCCGCAGCAATGGCAAAAGCCTTTGTGGACAAGGGTTACAAGATAGTTTCCGGCGGAACGGACAATCACTTGATGCTGGTTGACCTTCGTCCGAAATTCCCCGAATTAACCGGAACACGTGCGGAACAGGCTCTGGTTAAAGCAGATATACCAACCAACAAACATATGGTGCCTTTCGACAGCCGCTCGCCGTTCCAGACTTCGGGACTGCGCTTCGGAACGCCGGCCATCACTACCCGCGGCGCAAAAGAGCCGCTGATGGGCGAAATCGTCGAACTGATAGATACCGTTTTGTCAAACGTTGAAAATGAAGCAACTATAAAATCGGTTGCCGAAAAAGTAAACTCGATAATGAAAGATTATCCGCTGTTTGCGTGGTAAAATGTTGTAATTCGGGGAAAATCAAATGCTTAAACAAATCATTTTTGTCGGGCTTGGAGGCGGAATCGGGAGCATTTTCCGGTTTGCAGTTTCAAAATATGCCGAATCAAAAGGCGGCGGCGTTTTTCCCTGGGCAACTTTTACCGTCAATATCCTCGGCTGTTTGCTGATAGGCGTCCTTTTCGGGTTTTCGGCCAAACAGCCTTGGTTCGACAGCAATATGAAAGCCCTGTTTATGACGGGCTTTTGCGGCGGATTTACCACATTTTCGGCCTTTTCGCTCGAAAATGTACAGATGTACCAGTCGGGCAATTTCCCGACCTTGGCCGTTTATGTTGCAATGAGCATAATCGTCGGATTTTTAGCCGTTTATGCTGGCATTGCTTTAACAAATCTTAATTAACGACAATTTTTATGTACACTATTAGCAAACAATTTTCTTTTTCCGCTTCGCACGTTTTGGATATGCTTCCCGACGGCCATCCCTGCGCTCGGCTGCATGGTCATAATTACCTGATTACTATTTATTTACGGACAGAAAAATTAGACTGCTACAATTTTGTGAAAGATTTTCACGCATTGCAACCGGTTCAGGATTTTATAGACAAAACGCTTGACCATCGGCATCTTAACGATGTTCTTCCCGGACATCCGACTTCCGAAAATCTGGCTCGTTTTATTTATGAGCGTTTCAAGCCGGAATTGCCCGAACTTTTTGCGGTGGAAGTCAGCGAATCGCCAAAAACATCTTGCCGCTATGAGCCTTAAAATCAAAGAGATATTCTATTCTCTTCAAGGCGAAGGCGGAAGAACCGGCGAGGCTTCGATTTTCATCCGGCTTGCGGGTTGCAACCTGAAATGCGAGTTTTGCGACACCGATTTTTCAGGAGGAACAGAAATGGAACTCACTGAAATTCATCAAGTTATAAAAAAATATCCCTGTCGCTGGATTATCTGGACGGGCGGGGAGCCTGCACTGCAACTGACAGACGAAATTTTAGCGTTTTTCAAATCGCTCGGCTACAAACAGGCTATCGAAAGCAACGGGATTTTGCCTCTTTCGCAACTGCTTGATTATAAGGCTGTCAGCCCGAAAGGTAATGTTCTTTACGCGAAAAAAGCAAATCCGATTGTCGATGAAATCCGGATGCCGGTGCAGAAAGGCGATAATTTGCCGGAAATCGAAGACTTGCCGGAAGCAAAGCGCTACTTTGTTAGTCCGATATTTGCAGAAAAACGGGAATTGACCGACGGAAAACTTTCGGCCGAAACACGCGGAAATATCGCTTACTGCGTCGAACTCGCGCTTCAAAACCCGCAATGGACGTTGAGTTTGCAAACGCATAAACTTATAAATATCGAATAATTGGAAAAATTTGAGGTAAATATTCTCGGTTGCGGCTCGGCTTTGCCGACTGTGAAACACGGTTTGAGCGCACAGGTAGTGAATTTCCGCGACAAATTGTTTATGCTCGATTGCGGCGAGGGAACTCAACTGCAATTCAGGGCTGCAAAACTGAATTTCAACAAGTTGAACCGCATTTTCATTACTCATCTTCACGGCGACCACTGTTTTGGGCTGCCGGGGCTTGTCTGCACGCTCGGAATGTTGGGGCGCACTGCCGATTTGCCGGTTCACGCGCCGCTCGATGCAGAAAAGGTTTTCGCGCCTCTGCTCGATTATTTTTTCCGGGAAATGCCGTTCAAGGTCGTTTTTATGCCTTTCGATACTCGAAAAAACGAACTTCTTTACGAAGACCGCAGTTTGCGCGTTTCGTCCATCCCGCTGAAACACCGGGTTCCCTCGGCCGGATTCCTGTTTGAAGAAAAAGAAAATCAGAGGCACATAATCCGCGAAATGACAGACTTTTACCACGTTCCGGTATCGAAAATGAAAGATATAAAAGCGGGCGAAGATTTTGTAACGGAAGACGGAAAAATCATCCCCAACGAGAGGCTGACAAGTCCGGCAACTCCGTCGCGCAAATACGCATATTGCACTGACACAGCATATTACGAAAAAATAATTCCGATAATCGAAGGCGCCGATTTGCTTTATCACGAGGCGACTTTTATGGAAAACGACCTGAAACGGGCGAAAGAAACACTACATTCTTCGGCGCGGCAGGCTGCAATGATTGCCGAAAAAGCAAAGGTTAAGAAATTGATTATCGGTCATTTCTCGGCTCGTTACCCCAACGAATCGCTATTGCTCGACGAAGCATCCGAAATATTTAAAAATACTGTCCTTGCCAACGAAAAAATGGTGGTAACGATTTGAGAAGGACAGTTTCCCTGCAACAATTTCTCAATTTTCCCTCAAAAATTTAAACTTTTCCCCCGGTAAAAGTGTTATATATAATGAAAATTATAACACAATAAAATTTAAGTAAAATGAAAAAATTAAACCATTATGTTGAAACATTATCAGAGATTCTGAAAAGCGAGGGGAAATTCCGCACGGCAAGGGCTTACCGCCTGGCGCAAATCCGCCGTTACGAACGCTGGCTCGTCCGCCGGCAACTGGCGATGAACACCGTTTCGTTCTATATGCGGAACCTGCGTGCAATCTACAACCGCGCCGTCCGCGCAAACATCGTCGGCAAGAAACGGGAAAACCCATTTTCAGGCGTTTATACCGGCATCGCAAAAACCGTCAAACGCGCCCTGGCAGAGGCCGACGTTAAACGCCTGTCAGCCGTCGCTTCCAACATTTCTTCTTTTCAACCTGCGCTGCCGGCTTTGAAGCAAACAGAAGCCGAGGCGCTGCTGATTTTCCATTTTTGCCTGCTCGCACAGGGGATGTCCTTTGCCGACGCCGCTTTTCTGAAAAAGAAAATGCTGCGCGACAAAAACATCGTTTACCGGCGGCGGAAAACCGGAAAAGACATCATCGTCTTCGTAAACCCCGATATGCAGAAGATTATCGACTTTTTTGCAGCCCGCGTCCCGGATTCCTGCTACATCTTCCCCATTATCGGCAAAAGCGGCGAGGAAGACGAATACCGACAATACTGCTCCGCGCTTTCCCGACAAAACCGCCTGCTGAAAACGGCCGGACGCAAAGCGGGCATTGCAAGGGAATTTTCATCCCACGCCGCCCGCCATTCCTGGGCTTCGATTGCCCGAAACCTCGAAATCCCGCTCACAATAATCTCTGCCGCTTTGGGACACAGCAGCGAGCGGACAACCCAAATTTATTTGAGCCAACTCGAAACCGGACAGGTTTCAAAGGCAAATATGAAAATCGCAAGGTTCTTAAAACAAAAATGAACAATTTTTAACGAAAAATATCAGAAAATGCGTCATTTTAAAAATATTTGACTATATTTGCACCGGATATGATTTGTCACTTAATCAAGTGACAGCGATAAAACTTCCTTTTCAATTCGGGGGCAAAGATAATGACATAATCCTTTGTGCTTTGTACGAAATTGGATAAAAATTCTACGAAATCGGATAAAAATAACAAAAAACTGAAATATCAGCCGGTATTTATACTTTTTTTCCTGATTGACTGGGGCGTATCGTCGAAATTATCCCTGCAATAATTGTAGAAATAGTTTTCCGATTTGAAACCGGCCGCGGCAGCGAGTTCGTTCAGCGGCAGGCTCCCGGCGGTCAGTTCGGAATAAATAAAACTTTTCCTTTCCTGCAAAATCCATCTGCTTGGCGTCATCCCAAAAATGCGCTTGAAATGGAACCTGAAAGTCTGCACGTCCATATTGACGGCTTCGGCAAGGCTTTTAACCGTAAAATGCCTGTTTTGCAGCCCGATAATCGCTTTCCTTAACCTGCTGTCGTACAGTAAATAATAAGACCCCACGTCCGATTTGCAGGGAGCGAACAGGAGTTCCAGTTCCCCGCGCGAATAAAAATTACAGATATAAAAAACGATTTCTTCCACAACCGCCGTCTGGAAGATGCGGCAACGCAGGCCGTCAGCCATTATTTTTTGAAGGATTGCAACTGCGTTCCGGATGACGGGGTTTGCTTTAAGGACGGCAAATTCGTCCTGACGGGAAGACGGTTTGCCGTTAAGAATCAGGTTTTCAAATATTTTGCAAAATGACGCATCTTTATGGATATAAAAACAGAGGATACATCCCTTGGCCGAGAAATGCAGGCGCAGGTCGGCGCCGGCCGGGATAACCAGGAAATCGTCTTTTACAGCCCGTTTTGCCGCAAAAGAATTGAATGAAATATCAGCCTCGCCTTCGGCAATGAAGGCGACAGCGATGCTTTTTGTTTTCAGGGAAAAAGAGTCTGCCCGATTCCCCTGAAACGCCTCGACAACAGGACTGTCATCTGTTTGACAGTTAATGCAATCCGCGAGGCAGGATTTTTTAAAAGAATGTTTGCGTTCCATAATCGTTAGAGTGAAAAAAGTAAAAAAATTCCCTGTCCCGCAACAGGCGAACAGTTGCGGGCATCGTTTGAACTGAAAAAGAAGTCATACAGTGGAGCATTACGGCTCCCTGCAAGTTGTCACATAAAGTACATTAAACTCCTGAAAAAGTTATCATTACGTATCTGTCACTTGATTAAGTGACAAACAAATGAAAACTAACGTAAAGAAAATGACATCAAAAGGAAAACCGGCAACGGGCGGCGAAATAACGCTCTTAGCGCTATGGGCGGCAATATTTGCCGCGGCTGCGATGCAGCCGCAGGAGGCCTTTGCCGGCCGGTTTTTCGTGAGTGAAGGGGCCGGGGTTTTTATCGAAAGCGGGACTCGGATGAACGTGGACGGTGAGAGCCTTGTGTGGGGCGGCGGCGGTGGCGAGAGCGAAAATAAGACTGCAAGGCTTAAAGGCTTTAAGAGCGGGAACAGGAAAGTTAGGATTGTGAGAACCTGTTCTGAAAAAGAATCGGCCGCCGCCTGCTGTCAATTATCAGTGAAACCGGCTTCGGGGGCGGGGA
>JAISUN010000095.1 GCA_031272085.1 Dysgonamonadaceae bacterium
CCATAATCCAAGGCACAAGTTTGGTCTTTATTCCCTGACTTTTTATTGGAGGTACAATCACTTTCATATCAATACTTTTTAATGATTTTATCCAACAAATCGGTACGTCCCTTGAACTCCAAAAAATCGCGCAAATTGGTGATTTTTATAGTTTTGCCGTTTTTTAGCATCGTTGCCGAGCCGAAATTCATCCAATACTCGTCAAACCATTCTTCGCCAAGTTGCGAAAAAATGCCGTTTTCATTTTTCAAATCATCTAAATTCAACGTACAGCCAATATTTGCCGTATTACCGGAGCCTTGCTTGTCGCTTGCAATTTTCCATTTTTCGGCAGCGAAAAAATCAAAATCTTTAATGACGGAAGTAATTGATTTTAAGTGCTTAACGGTTGTAACTTCTCGCTCGCCCACTTTCTGAATTGCCGTTTCGTATTCTTCCTGCAACTCTTCGACACGATAAATTTCTGTTTCGGAAACATCGTCGTCTGCTCTTGTGTAAATTATTCCCAGACAAAAATGCCCTAAATATTGATTGTAAGGAAATTGTATGTTTTTCTGCTTGTCGCGTTCTTTGAAGTATGCGCCGTGACTGCCGAGAGTAAAACTTGCAATACCGCTTTTCTTGCGGTAAGTAGTTTTCAAATCAACGGCAAATTTTATTGTTTCATCCGTTTTATTTACGAAAGTCAAATCGGGATAATAATTCTGCTGTTCGGCAAGAATGATGTTGTAATCGATTTCTTCGGCGAACTGAATAATTTGCGGAAAGATATGTATTTCAAGAATTTTCGAGACAATTTTCGTGTCGGACGAAATCGTGTAAATGTTTTTGTAAACATCAATAAAACCCTTAACCGACCACTCGCCCGTTTCGGTTGCTACATAATTACGAAGTTTTTCTGTGAAAGCAGTTAATGCTTGTTTGAAGTCCGATTTGTATTCTTCTTTATTCATAAATAGTTTATATTCTTATTAAAATGTTTGCGGACAATCTGTTCCGTTTTTCTTTCTTTTGCCATAGTACCTGAATTTTTCTCTGCAAATGTACAAATTATTTTCCGATTACAAAAGAGCAAATTCCATTTGACAACTTTTGATAGTCTTTTTATTTCATAAAAACTATTTCGTATTTACCTCAAAATCAACAAATACCGGAAAGTGGTCGCTGAAACCGCCTTCGTGACGGAAGCCATGGTAGGTTTTTCGGGGACGGATGCCGCCGTTGGCTTTGTCTTCTACGGTCATAAATTTGCGGGAAAAAATCGTGGCTGTGTGAGGCAGGGCGCGGATTCTGGAACTTTCGAGCAGCAGATTACCCGAAACAATGATTTGGTCAAGCATATTCCATTGGCTGCCGAATTTGTAACTGCCTGTATTTCTGCGTTTTTCAAAGTCGGCAAACAGGTTGTACAGATTTTGCGGCTCAATATTTTGCTCCAAAGGGAGGGCTTTCAGCGTTTCCCTGATGCTGCGGTTCGAGGGTTCGTCATTGAAATCGCCCATTATCACAATGTTTGCCTGCGTTCTGACCTGCCGAAGGCTGTCGCATTTGCTGCGAAGCAGCGAGGCTGCAAACTCGCGGTCAGGCTCCGATTCGGCTTCCCCGCCGCGGCGCGAGGGAAAATGGCATACGAAAACGTCGAGGGTATCGCCGGTAGCGACAATTCCGGTAACGTACAGCAGGTCGCGGGTTGTGCGTGTCGGATTGTACGGAAAAACTATCCGGTACGCCTGATGCGACAAATATTTGAACCTGTCGCGCTGATAAAGCAGAGCAACGTCAATCCCGCGCGAATCGGGCGATTCGGTAATTACATAGCGGTAGCCTGCCTTCCTGATTGGCGAATATTTTACCAAATCTTCGAGGACGGAATCGTTTTCTACCTCGCACATACCCGCCAAAGCCGGATAATCCCACTCGCCGATGGAAGTTATGACTTTGGCCAAATTGTTGCGTTTGTTGAGGTAACGTCCGTAAGTCCAATGCCTTACGCCATCGGGAAGAAACTCTTCGTCGGCCTTGTCGGGAGCGTCTTTTGTATCGAAAAAATTTTCGGTATTGTAGAACATCACTCTGAAAACTTCCTGCGCTTCGGCGTTGGTAAGGATGAAAAACGAAATTAAGATTATGGCGCATAAATTTTTCATTATCAGAAGTTTATTCTGTTATTGCAAATTCGTATGCTCCTGCGTCGGGTTTGCCGTCGGCAAAGCGGTTGCGGCCAAGCATATCGAGCGGCAATTGCTCTGATAAAGCCGGATTTGCGGTGTCGCGGGCAGGGGAATTTTCCGTCAGCGAAAATTTGAAAACGTAATCGTAAGCGCGGTCGTTCGGGTCGTCTTTAATTTTTTTCGTATAATTTTTGACGAATAGCGAATCGGGATTTGCGCCGAACAGGCAGTCGGTAAATTGCTCGTCATTTTCGCCTTTATTCACGAAAACGCAGTTGCGGAAAGCGAAAGGCAGCACGCCTGTTTCCGGTTCTTCGATGAAAATTCCGGACGAGGTATTTTCCGAAGCGAAGACAGAATTTGCGAAATTGGCCTTCACAAGCGGAAATTCGACAGGTTCGGACTCCGCGTCGCCGGGCTGCCATTGAGTTGAAATTTTCAGGATTTCGCGCTCCGAATGAAGCCAGCCGCCTTCGGGCAAGTAGGGGTAAAAGTTGGCGAGCGTGCAGTGCAAAAAATCGCAATCGCCGCCCACGAGGTTGAGCAAGGCGCCGCGCGAGGTGGAAAATTCGCAGTTTTCGGCGGATATTTTGCTGTTTACGGAAGTCAGCAAATCGCCTGAAACATTGGTCAGGACTGTGTTTCGCAATATAATTTTGCTCCGGTCGGGATTGGAAGGCTCTATCAGCAGCCCGAATTTGCCGTTTCGGATTCTGGCGTTTTCCATTTCGTTTCCGAAACTCGTTGAGGTTAAGACGATTCCGCCCCACTGTCCGGGTATTTGTTCGTAGGAAATCGGGATTTCGACATTCAGCGAATCGGTGCGGCTGCCGCGGAATGTTACCGGTTTTTCGAGGCTTCCGCGAATCAGGATTTTTCCGCGAACGGTAATTTTTGCCTCGTTGTACATATAAAACGTTGAGCCTTCGGCAATTTCGGCGGTGCAGCCTTCGGCTATGACGAGGCTGTCGTAAACGAGATACGGAGTTTTGCCGTCGAGCAGCGAATATTCATCGTTCAGAACATCGCCGCGGATGACAATCACGTCCTGCCCGAAGGCTTCGAGAATTACCTGTTGGCGGATGCCGTTGTATTCAAAAATAACTGAATCGCGGATTATTTTTGGTTCTGAACTTCCTGATAATTCGGGTTTTACATCTGCAAAAACGAAAATGCTGTCGTTAGCCCTAATCGGGACGTCGGCGAAACTGCTGCCCGCCATTCCGTCAACATTTATGCGGAAAGGGCTGTTTTGCCCGCCTGCGAGCCTGATTGAGGCCACGAGCAGATGCTGTTTATTGTAGTTGCCGACGACGAATCCGCGAATAGGCGAGGCGACGGTAGCCAGCGCAGTTTCAAACGACAGGGTGTCAGTCGAAAACGAAAGACGATTTTGAGGATTATTGGTATAATTCTCAAAATCGTCGCTGCATGAAGCGATTATCGCAAAACCTGCAAGCGCTAAAAGTAATGTTCCGAAAGATTTCATTAACCTTTAAACGCCGTTTCGGTAGAATTATTTTGCCGGAATCGCTTTTAATATTTCTTTCAGCAGCCGCCACCACTTATCGACGGTAGCGATTTCTATCCTTTCGTCGGGCGAATGTGCGCCGAGAATGGTCGGGCCGCAGGAAAGCATATCGAGAGCGGGGTTCTTCTCGGAAAACAGTCCGCACTCCAATCCCGCGTGAATAGCGATAACATGAGGTTTTTCCCCGAAATGTTCCTCAAAAATCCGGCTCGAAATTTTCAGGATTTCCGAATCGGGATTAGGCTTCCATCCCGGATAGCCTTCCGATGCTACGACTTCGGCTCCGGCGAGTTCAAAAACTGCTTTTACCTGCTGGCAAACGTCTATTTTCAGCGAGTTTGTGGAACTCCGCTGGCTGGTGGTAACGGTTATCGTGTCGCCGTCAGTCATTTTTACCGAGGCTAAATTGGTGGAAGTTTCGACCAAACCATCGATGGAATGGCTCATTCCCATAACTCCGTGAGGCAGGGCGTACAGAGCGGCGAGAAGTTTTCCGGCCGTTTTTTCGTCGATGCAATATTCCGGTTTCGATGCGGTTTCGATGGCAATTTTAACATTGGAATCGACTTTTGCCAATTCTTCGCTGAAATTGTGCTGGCAAAGGTTTACGAGCGTTGCCGCTTTTTCCTTTTCATTAGCCGGAACGCCGACAAGAGCCGATGCTTCGCGGGCGATGGCGTTGTGCAGGTTTCCGCCGTCGATTTTTGCGATAGCAAGTTTCGTTACTTTCGACAGTTCGCCTAAATAGCGGGTAATCAGTTTGTTGGCATTGCCGAGGCCGACATTTATATCGCTTCCAGAATGGCCGCCGTTCAGTCCGCCGACTTTTACGTCGAACCAGTAATAATCGGCGGGAGCGGGCGTTTTCGAATATTTGAAAATACCTTTTGTATTTTTACCACCGGCGCATCCGATGCAAAATTCGCCCCATTCTTCGCTGTCGAGGTTGAGCAGAATATCGCCTTCGAGGAAGTCTTTTTTCAGGGCGTAAGCGCCTGTCAGTCCGGTTTCTTCGTCGGACGTGAAAAGGCAAACGACAGGTCCGTGTTCAATATCGTTGGCGGCAAGAAGCGCCAGGGCGGCTGCAACTCCGATTCCGTCGTCGGCTCCGAGCGTGGTTCCGGCGGCCTTTACCCATTCGCCGTCAATGCGGGTTTTGATGGGGTCGGTCTCGAAATTGAAAACGACGTCGGCATTTTTTTCGCAAACCATATCGACGTGCGATTGCAGAATGACTGTTTTCAGCCCTTCAAGCCCTTTTGAAGCCGGTTTTTTGATAATTACGTTGTCGGCTTCGTCGTGCCGGGCTTCAAGATTGTGTTTTTCGGCAAAATCGAGTAAAAATTCTACCATTTTCCCCTCTTTTTTCGAGGGGCGCGGTACCTGTGTTATCCGGTCGAAATATTTCCATACCGAATTAGGTTTCAAGTCTTTAATTTCCATAAAATATTAAATTTTTCTTATAAAAAATATGTTTTGAAACCATAAAGATACGTAAAAAAATTGAAATTATTAACAAAATAAGCGATTTTCCGTTTTTTTTCAATTATCTTTGCAACCGCAAAAACAAATTAAATTTTTATGAAGAATACTAATTACATAATTAACGGAGTTTTAGGACTCGCCGTAATTATCCTGTTTATCCTGTATTTTACCGGAGGAAGAAGCAGTTCCGGAGCGGATTCCGCCCAAAGTTCGGTATCCGATTCGGTTCAGGCGCGGTTGCCAATCGCGTTTATCCGCACCGATTCGCTTCTGGCTAACTATAAGTATTACAAGGATATGATGGACGAACACCTCAAAAATGTAGAGAAACAGCGTGCTATTGTCGCTTCCCGCGGCCAGAAACTGCAACAGAAAGCGGCTGATTTCCAGCAAAAAGCGCAACTGAACGCTTTTCTGACGCAAGCCCGCCAGCAGCAGGAATACGAGAGCCTGATGAAGGAAGACCAGGAGTTGACTGCGCTTCAACAGCGGATTGCAGCCCAGTTGGACGAGGAGCAGGCTAAAATGCTCGTCCAGTTGCAAGACACGATTCAAGCCTCGCTGAAAGTGTTTAATACTCCGCAGAAATATCAGGTAATTTTCAGCAACGTAGGCACCGGAAATATGTTCTATGCCGATGATTACTACGACATTACGAAAGATGTTACCGATTTTCTGAACGCCCGTTACGTACCGAAAAACAAGGGAAACGAATAAGCGCCATCTCACGCAAGTGTTTGATTTGATTGTAGTTATACCTTGTTATAACGAACCGGAATTGCTTCGCACAGTTCAAAGCCTCTTTGACTGTGAGCGAAGCAATTTTTTTGCCGGCGTCGTTGTTCTCGTCAATTCGTGGGAAATCAGCCCCCAATCGGCCGTTGAGCAGAATCGACGAACTTTCGGCGATTTGCAGCAGTTTGCGCAAGAGAATAATAATGAGCATTTTACGCTTATTCCGCTTTTGGTCGAAAATCTGAAAGGCCGCCAAACAGGAGCCGGCCTACCCCGAAAACTTGGAATGGACGAGGCTGTAAGGCTGTTCGGCGCCAATAAATCGGGAATTATCGCCAGCCTTGACGCCGATTGCACTGTGGAGTCGAATTATCTGGCCGAAATTTACCGGAATTTCAGCGGGCAAAAACTCAATTCGGCGACGATTCGTTTTCATCATCCGGTCGAGCATTTGCCCGCGTCAGACCGCTTGCGGCAGGCTGCCGAGTGTTACGAAAAATATCTGAATTTTTACCGTTCCTCGCTCGAATATTGCGGCTATCCGTATCCGTATTTCACTGTGGGTTCGGCTTTTGCGGTAACTGCGGAAACCTATCGGAAAGTCGGCGGAATGGGACGTCAGCAGTCGGGCGAAGATTTTTATTTTCTGCAAAAAGTTTTTCCGCTCGGCCGGACGGCGTTTATCGGCACGACTTGCGTCTATCCCGCCGCCCGTCTGTCCGACCGCGTTCCTTTCGGCACCGGAACTTCGCTTCAAAAAATGCTTGGCGAAGATAAAATTACCAAAAAAACTTACTCTTTCGAGGCTTTCAAAACGCTGAAAACTTTCTTTTCGCGGATTGATTCGTTTTACGGTCGCAAAAATCAGGATATTGAGGCTGTAATCAGCGATTTACCGAATTATTTGCTCGATTTCCTGTCCGCCGACGGATTTCTCGGCAAAATAACCGAAATCAACGCAAATACCGCTTCAATAGCCAATTTCCGCAAACGCTTCTTCAATTATTTCAACGCCTTTAAAATCCTGAAATATCTCAATTTTGTACATCCCGCCTATCTCGATTTGGAGGACATAGAACGCTTTTAGCGGCGGCGCAGGCCGGAGGCTGCGACGAGCAAGGGCCAAGGCTCCTGCCTTGCGGCAAGCGAGGACGCTTGCTATTAGCGGCGGGTCAGGCCGGAGCCTGCGCCGAGCAAGGTTTTGGGTTATCTGTAAATATCTTTGCGATGTCCGAGCGCAATAACTGTTATAACGAGTTGTCTGTCTTCTATTTCGTAAATAATTCGATAGTTGCCAACGCGAATACGATAGCCGTTTCTGTATCGAATATTCAGACATTTTTCCGTCCGAACTGTGATTTTGAATGATTTTTTTGATTCCCATGATTAAAAAAAAACACAAAAAAAGATGCCACCGGACGGGATGCAGGCAGTTTTCATTTAAAAACTTTCCAAGTCTTCGAGACTTGGAAAGTTTAACAGACAAACAAAAAAAACCGCCCCGTGTTTCACAACAGGGGGCGGCCAAAGAAAGTTTTTTTAAATATTTACCAATAATCTTATTTTTTACTCCCACTCTTACCCCCTCCCCTTATGGGGAGGGGGCAGGGGGTGAGGTATCTTGAATCGCTATTCTACGACACATCGGACGGGAAAGCCGTAGGACCGATAATAGTTGTTGTTCCCCGGGTACACGTAACTGCTGGCGAAGAACAGGTCGTAAGCGATCGTGCTGCCATTAGGAGTACGGCTCCAATAGTGGCCGTACGTCCCCGGACTGTCCACAGCAGAAACGCCGATACGATGACCCGCGGCGGGCAGGAAGAGGAAATCCCCAATCTGCAAGCCTTTGGTCGTCGTTTCCTTCCAAGTCCATTTGTTGCCGGAAGTAGTTACTACACCGGTTGTGTTTATCGTAATACTATTTGAGTTGCCGTTGCCAATCGACTGCCACTGCGTCGTACTCGGCACGCGCCAGCCGACCGGGCAGGGGTCGTTGGCGGTTTTGGCGCCGCTATTGCCCCATGCATTGTCGCTACTGAAATACCCCGGCGAACCTGCTGTTGTCGTTGTTCCACTTTTCCAGTTGTTATCTGTCCCCGTGGATGCCAAAGCCAGATTGTTGCCCCACTGATAGAAGTTACCGTAAACCTGCGAAGTCGTAACTCCGTCACTGTTTGTCCAAGTGATTGTCGGATCAGCAGCCTGCTGTGCGGCAGGACTTGCTAATGCAGGGTCGGCGCCAAGATTATAACACATAAAGTTGAGCCAAGTGCCGCCAACAGCGTAAGCGCCGCAACAGGCGCAGTCTTTGATTGATGCGGTCAGTTTCAGCGTGCGGTCTGTGCCGCCGCCGGTTGCCGCGTCGTTATAAACAGCATAAATATCGACCGTCAATGCTTGGTCGGCGCTTTTGCCCGCTGCAAGCGAATTAACGTTTTTATACACTATTGTTACGCTTGCAGCCGTCGAGATATTTGTTCCCGAATAATCAGCCGTCGGCGTAACGCTCGCGATAATCTGTCCGGTATATGTCGAGGCTTCCACTGCATAAAACGAACATTAGACACCGTTCCGCTTGGCGTGAACGTGTATGTCTGCGTATTTGTAATTGTTTGAGAAAAATCAGCCCTTGCGCCATTGGCGGAAAGCGTTTCTGCCTGACGCGAAGCAAGTGCGCCACAATCGCCACCGTCATTTGTCTGGGCTACGTCGAAACAGGTGCGTCCTGCAAACGAGCCTGTACCTGTCGGCAAAGTAGCGGGGTCGGGATTAACCGTTACCGTAAACACGTCGGAAGTTGCCGTAGAATTGTCGCAGGAACTTGTTACTATGCAGTAATAATAATGTGTTCCTTCCGCCAAATCTGTCGGCGTGCTGTACAAACTTGCCGAGCCGACTTTTGTCCCGCCCGAAGCGACGGCTGTTGTCGTTTTATACCATTCGTAAGATAAAGTCGGGCTGCCGGCAGCAGATACCGAAATGCTTGTGCCGACGTTAAATATCGTGCTTGCCGATTTCGAGGCGGGCGAATGGGATAATATGCTTGCCGAATTGCAGGCGGGCGCTATTGTTACCGGATAATTATTGTTCGTTACCGGGGCCGTTCCGCAGGCGTTGCTTGCCACGAGCGAAACAGTGTAACTCCCGTCGGTCGGGAAACTTACCACAAACTGGCTACCGGTCGAAAGCCCCTGAACGACGGCAGGCGAAGAGGCTGTCCATGAGTATGTTGCGCCCTGCGGATTGTTCATCGCTGCAGTAAATGTGATAATATCGCCCGGATTTCCTGTCTGTGCGCCGGAAATTGTTACTGCCGCCGCTCCCGAAACCGTCGAGATGTTTTTTGCAAGCGAGCGGGCTGAAACGCAACTGCCGTTTATCGCTTCTGCCTTATAAAATCCGGGCTGCGCGATGTCGAGAGTTTGCGCCGACTGTCCGGCTATTTTTGTGTAAATCCCGTTTTCCGTATCGGCGCGGTACCAGTTATAGGATGTAGCCGACGAGCCGTTTGCCGAAAGCGTTGCCGAGCCTCCGCAAATCGCATCGCCGGGCGTGTTTACCGAGATATACGGAGTTGCGGGAGCCGAATCGAGCGAAACGCTTGCTTCCGAAATTGCTTCTTTGGAACAGGCATTTGCGCCGGTAGCGCGGCATCGCAGCACGAAAGGGTCGGCCGCAGAGCCGAGATTATAACTTATTTCTTTGCCGATTCCGATTTGAGTATTGTTTATGTACCATGTATAGGTTTCGCCCGCAACAGGCGCGGCTACCGACAGATTCATCGTTCCGCCCGCACAGACCGAAACCGTCGAACCTGCCGCCGAGCCGTTTACCTGAATTACCGGCGTTATTATCGAACCGGAACCTGAATTTGGGTCGAGTTGCACGTGGATTGTGTTTGACGGTGTAGAACTGCAAGCGCCGTCTTCCACAACGGCAAACCATTCGCCCTCGCCGGCGTCAATCGGCGAGCCGGTTGCCGATTGGCGAACGCCGTCCCGGTACCAGCGGATTGTTCCGCTGCCCGGCGCGGTTGCAAAAAGTTGCACCGTTTCAGTCGCAGCGCAGATGTAGCCATTGTTTTCGGCGACAATACTTACGACCGGTTGCGGCGACGAAGTTGAGCCGACGGAAACAATCAGCGTATCCGGCTTAACCGTTGTGCAGCCGATTTTGTCGGCATAAACAATATATTTTCCCGACTGCTCGGCTACATATACAGTTCCTGTCGCGACCTGAACGCCGTTTCGCGTCCAGATGTAAACGCCCGACGGTCTGCCGTCCAAATAAAGATACGCCGCACCGCCTGAACAAATTCCGGTCGTGTTTTCGCCAAGAATTTTTGGCGCGACAGTAGCCGGGTTACATCCCGAGGTATCGCCGTCCTGTGTATAAACGAAAGTCTGGCTTTTTCCACATGGCGAAGTAACGAGTAAAATAACGGAACGCGAAGATGCGCGGTCGTTGGCGTCGATAGTCAGCGTAAACTGTCCCGCTCCTGCGTCCGTTATGTTCAGTTGGGCATATTCTGCTCCGACGATGAATGAAAACGAATATTCCCCGCCGGAAGTGCAGGCGGGGTCGCTTATCGAGCAGGTTACAGAGCCGCCTGCGGGGGAAATTGCATCCGCGGGGCAGGAAGTTGCAAAACTTGCGTCTGCGCCGGTTTTTTCCCATTTTCCGCCGTCCCAGACAAAAAGTCCTTCGCCGCCCGCGAGGTCGGGATTGGTGTTATAGACGACCATTCCCTGCAAGTCCAAGAAATAGTCCTGTTCGGCAGGAGTGAATGAACCGGGCAGCGAGGCAGGCAGGCTGTCGGTGTTGGTTATAAAGATGTTTAGAAAGAGAAGTCCGCCGAGATTGGCGGCAGACTGCGGATTGAGGTCTAAAAGCGCCCCCCGCGCCGGCTTGTCGAGAGCGCCGATTGTTACCTGCGCACGGGCGCTGTCAGCAAATAAGGACGCAATACATACATACATACATACATACATACATACATACATACATACGCTGCGCTAAACTGTTCTCTGATTTTCTTTTTGTGAAGAAAATGTAAAATTCTATTCATAATATTGTAATTTTGA
>JAISUN010000119.1 GCA_031272085.1 Dysgonamonadaceae bacterium
TCGCCCAAGCCGGTAGTAATCGGGGCAAGCGACGGCTCGCCAAGTCCGGCGGGGATTTGGCTTTCGGCTTCTTTCAGTTGTTGGCTGATTTGCTGCCGCGCCCAATAAATATCCGCGTCATCTTTAAAAACAATAGTAATGACGGATATTCCGCTACGGCTGATACTGCGGCGTTCGGTAACGTTGGGGATATTCGCCATAGCCATTTCAATCGGGGTGGTGATGAATTGTTCCACCTCCTGCGCCCCAAGCGTCGGGGCTTGCGTGATTATCTGCACCTGATTGTTGGTAATGTCGGGTTGCGCGTCAATCGGCAGGTTGATTACCGAAACCGTTCCCCAGACAATCAAAGCCAATGTCAGAAAGCCAATAATCAATTTGTTCTCTATCGAAAATTTGATTATTTTATCGAACATGAATATTCTGTCTGAACTGTGATTTTATATGATTTGAATGATTATTATGTTTTTACTGATAATAATCAAAAAAAGTTGCATTAAAAAATTACAGTTCAGAAGGAGGAGCGCGTAATCCCGCACCGGAAGCGGAATAATCGCAGAGATAATTTATAAGGCAGGGTTGCTCGACAAGCAGAAATCCGGCAGGCCGGTAAAGTCTCGCACCAAAAAAGTCGATAGCATCCGATAAAAACAAATCGTGATGATGATGCAAAGCGCAAAGCGAACAGCAGCAATGGCAATCGTCGCTCGAATCCTTGACGATAGCGTCCAAATCCTGTTCAAAGAGGCAGGTCTGTTCGCAGCAATCGTCCTTTTCATCGTGATTTCCGGAATTTGGAGCGTAAAAATGCGGGATTCCGTGATGATGGTGATGGGGAATAATATTGTGGGCCAACATCAACATATTAGCCGAAAACATCAATATTAAAGCAATCTTTACTTTCATTTTCCCGTCAAATTTGATGCAAAGATAATACTTTTCTGCTAATAAAAGATAAAATGCCGGAATATGGGGAAAATTCATTTTCTTTCGTCCCTATCTCTTCCCCACCCCCATAAACAGAGGCAAAAACAGGAATGAGCCGAGCAGAGAAATGATAAGGCCGCCTATTGTTCCGGCTGCAAGCGGAAACCAGAAAGCCTCGCGCCCCTGTCCTACCATAAATGGGATAAATCCGAGTATCGTGGAAATAATCGTCAGGAAAATAGGGCTTATTTTTACGTTCCAAGCCTTGATATAGGCGCGTAATGGAGTAATATTCAGTTTGTTGCGGATATTGTTGTATTCATTCATAATATAAATATTTGCATTGACCGACAGGCCGCTTAACAGCACAAAGGAGGCAAATCCGCCCTGGTCGAAATTCAGGTGAAACAGATAGAATGTCAGGAAAATGCCGATAAACGAAATCGGAATCACACAAATAACCGCAAATGGCTGGCGTAGCGAATTGAAAAGAATACTCGACATAAAGTAAATAATCACAAAAATCAGCGCCAGCAGCCAATATTGACTGTTATCTTTTTTATCCCAGTAATAATACTGGTTTTCGCTTTCTATGGTGTAACCCATCGGCAGGCCGGAACGAAATTCTTCGATGTTCCTTTCAAGCACCTTGCGTCCTTGCTCGCTTGCGCCAATGTACTCATATTGAAGGCACAGCACGTATTGCTGATTTTCCTTGGCTATATTTTGCGGCGATTGAGTTTTTTTCAGTTCGGCGACGCCGTCAAGTTTCCATTCTTTTTCGCGGCTTATACGGCCGGGAACGTATTTTATGCTCCATACGTCGTATTCTTTTGATTGACGCGATTTTAGGTAGATATTTTCCATTCCATATTCGCCTGCTATCGCGCCTACACCTGTCGCTTGCCCGAACATTGGGCGCAAAGTTGAAAACAACTGGCTCGGATAGATGTTTTCCTCGGCCAAACGCTGCTTGTCGAGTTCAAAAACATATTCATCGTAATCGTCTTTATACCAGTTGAATTGATAGTTTATGCTTACGTTGTTGATACGCCTGTGATTTTCGAGCCGGGTTTTGAACTGCTCGGCCAATTCCCAGAGTTCGTCGTAGTTGTATCCGCGCATCGTAACGCGGTAGTTGCCGGCCTGTTCCCTCACATCGTTGCTGAAACCGTCGCCAAGTCCGTAAACGCTCCAACTGCCGCCGCCCAACTGCGTTGAGCGGGTTATCAGTTCCGATTTCAGAAGATAGGGAAATGCGGTTTTTTCGCTTTCCTTGGTAAAATAGATATAAATGCTTGCTCGGCGCGACGATACGTTTGTCTGAAACGAACCTACTTCGGGAAACGAACTTATGAAACTTTCCATCCGCTGTACGAGATTGTTCATCTGCTCTACCGTGGAGCCGTTGGGGAGTGTGGCGGCAATCCCAATCATCGTTTGCGAACGCTCGTTGGAAAAATAACTGCCCTCGTAAACTTTCTGTACAAAAAGGCGCAAAGTTCCGCCCAGAGCGATATCGGAATACGGCTTTATTTTTTCGCGGTAAAATGTCGAGCCAAGGGTTTTGTTATATAAACCTGACAGGTTTGGATGTTGATTTTCAATTTTTTCAGGCAAATTGAAAACCGGCAAACCGAAAATCAGGATGATGAGCAAACAGGCTATTACGCGGCGTTTCCACACGAAACGGCAAAGAGCGGCGTAGAAACGGTTGAACCGTGTTTTTACTACCGCTGTAAGCCTTGCAAATCGCTGCGCGTGCCGGATTTTAATGCCTTGCGGCTTTTCCATTTTCAGCCGTTCGATAAGCGCCGGAACCAAAAACAGGGCTACAAACAGCGATACGGTAAGATTTATGATAATTACAATGGCAAAATCCTGCAAATTAAGCCGAATCTGTTCGCTCATAAAGAAAATTATCGACAGCGAAGCGATTGTTGTTGCGGTAGCGGCAAGTATCGCGAGAAAAGCCAGCCGGTTATGGCGGTGAATTATCTGGTCGGACATCACAATGGTATTGTCAATTACTAACGTCAGCGAAATGGTAATTCCGGCTAACGAATAAACCTGAATATCGAGTTTTGCCAAATAATAGAAAATAATGGCCACTGCAATATTCATAAACAGCGTCAGGAAAATAAGCAGCAGATATTTCGGGTTGCGATAGATGAGCAGCACAAAAAGCAACAGAATAATCAGCGTCAGCCCCGACCGGAAATAAACCTTGCTCAATTCTTTCTGAATATCTTCGGTATTGTCGTATTCGAGATGAAGTTCGTATCCGCCGGGAAATGCGGTTTTTATGGTTTCCAAACGGTCTTTTACCCGCCGGCTTAAATCAATCTGGTTGGCGTCGTCTTCGGAATATACGGTCATATAAATTGAATTGAGGCCGTTAATACGGTAATACGAACTTGATTCCTGTTCGAGGTGCGACACTTTAACCAATTTATCGAGCGAGATGATTTTCCCGTCTATATTTTTTATGTCTATTTTTGCGGGGTCGAAAGTTTTTTCGCCCTCATATTCAGGCATTAAGGCGACGCGAATCCACTGTTTTTCCTGTCCGCTGCCTTCGATGCTTGCCGTACCGAGATATTCCGTCTGCAACCAGTTGGAAATGGCCTCTTGAAGGTCGTAAACCTGCAATCCGAGCGATTCTAATTGCCGGTAATCGTATTCGAGCCGCCATTCCATCGGGGTTGCGCCGCTGATTTCTATCCGGTCGATGCCTTTCAACTGCGCAAGTTTGGGCTTGATGTTGTTTTCGGCATAATTCTGTATGATTATCGGATTCGATGGAGCGACAATGGTATAGGCCATAAAAGCGCGGCTTGCCTGATTGTCGGCACGCGACTGGCTGATTGTCGGATACGACATGGCGGCGGGAAGCGATGGCCAGCACTGGCGAATAGCGGTCGATACCTCAAATCGGGCGGCGTCCTTGTCGGTGTGCTTGTCAAATCGGAGCGTGATGTATCCGCTGTTGTTGCCCGACATTGAACTGATTCCTTCGATTCCTTTTATCCGGCACAGCATCGCTTCGAGTTTCGATGTAGCCTCCATTTCCACCACTCGCGGGGCGCTGTTTTGCATGCCGAAACTGACGGATATTACCGGCAAAGTCTTTGAGGGAAAGAGTTTTACGGGCAATAGCGGCATCAATGCCAATCCTATCAGGCTTAAACAGAAAAACAGCAGGATAACCGAAAATGAGGAAATTTTTGTTTTCATATCCGACAGTCAAACGATTGGATTATTTTCCTCCGGATTTGGACAATTCAGAATCTAATTCACTGTCAAACAGTTCCGACAGGCTTACCTTGTTCTCAAAATCATACAGCGTAAGTTTCCTGATTTTATAATAACTTAACCAGTAGTCCCTTAAAGCGGTTATGTAACTTATCTGCGCATTTTCCTTTCTTTCGAGCGCAAGCGTGAGCGAGGTCAGGTCGGATAAACCCGAAATAAACCGTTCCCTTGTTTCTTCGTAAACGCGGTTCGCCACTTCAAAAGCCTCCTCCTGACTGCGAATAATATCCTGTTGGATATTAAAGTTATCGACAGTAACCATTATGTCCTGTTCCAATTTCTGTTCGGCCTGTTGAACCGTCAGTTTCAGCGTGTTGAGGCGGCTTCGGGCAACATTTACCTGTCCTTTGCGCACTCCCCAGTCGAGAATGGGAATAGAAACCGCTATCGAAACCAAATCCTGACGCAGGGGTTCGGCGTAAGCCTTGCCTATTGTTGTCGCAACCTGATTGAACCCGACGCTGGCATTGACGGTCGCGTCGAATACCGCGCTTTTTTTCGACTGGTCGAGGTCGCGTTCTGATTCCATAACTGACTGCCTGTTAGATAAATAATCGGGGTTATGCTCGCGCATTTGGCTCATTGCTTCCGCTGCCGAAATCAGGATATTTTTCGGGCGGTCGGGAACCGCGAGTTTTATATCTGTTTCTTCCAAATTAAGGAAAGAAGCATATTCATTCATCGCGCGTTTCAGGCTTATTTCGGCGTTTTTCAGAGTGTTTCGGGCGTTTATCGAATCGAGGCGCAAGGCCAGCAAATCGGTTTGGGTGATAGATGCGATTTTGTGTTTTTCCTTGCCTATCCGGTAAAGCGTATCGGTCGAAGCAAGGTTTTTTTGCGCCATTTCGTACTGAATTTGCGCGATTGCAAGATTGAAAAAATACTGCGTCGATGTTTCGGCAATCTGCTCGCGGTCGAAGATAAACTGTTTTTTTGCCTTTTCGTATTTCAGCGGCTCTATGCGGCGTTCCCAGCGAAATGAGTTGAATCCGAACAGTTTTTGATAATAGCCTATCCTGATTGGTGTTGTATTGAACTGCTCCAAGGCGTAATCGCCCATATTTCGGATATAATTCAAGCCCGAATTGATGTAAAACTGGCCGCCGGTGAGGTCGAAATTCTGGGTTATCGAAAGTTCGCCGTAGGACGAGAGTTGCTGCTGGGGACGGTAAATATCGAGGTTTTGTTCCGAATCGTAACGTTGCGTAATTGTCCGGTTATAGGTCAGGGGCGTAAGCGTAAGGTCAACCGAAGGCAGCCGCGCAGCCCTGTATGAGCGGAATGTCCAGTAACTTTGCAGATAAAGGTTTTTAGCCTGAAAAGCCTGTAACGAACTGCTTGTCGCCATTTCTATCGTGCCGTTGAGCGTCATTTCCCTTGTCTGGGAAAAACTGGGAAAACAAAAAACAAGAAATCCCAAAAACACCCGAAAAAATATCTTCTTCATATTTCGCTTCTTAATTTTTAGTTTTTAGTTATTAGTTTTTAGTTTTATAGAGTTTCCAATAAGCCAGCGGCACCACAAAAAGGCTGACCGGCGTACCGATAAGCATACCGCCGATAATCGCGATTGCAAGCGGTTTTTCGAGTTCCGAACCCATATCGTGGCCGAAAAACAGCGGCAGCATACAGACTATCGAGGTAAGACTGGTCATAATAATGGC
This sequence comes from Dysgonamonadaceae bacterium, assembly GCA_031272085.1. Lineage (GTDB taxonomy): Bacteria > Bacteroidota > Bacteroidia > Bacteroidales > Azobacteroidaceae > Azobacteroides. The sequence goes on from JAISUN010000119.1 coordinate 5,907, forward strand.
CTTCATTCGGCGCCGTCCCGCCTCGTGAATAGCATCGAGCAATGGATAGCCTTCGCGCCGCAACTGGTTCATCACATCCACTTTCAGGATGCTGTCATTGATGATGATTCCGCAGGAAACCACAATGCCGATGGCCGACATCAGGTTCAGGCTGTGGCCAAGAAGGAGCAACAAGCCCAGAGAAGCGCACACGTCGATAGGAATTTCGAGCAGCACCAGCAGGGGTTGGACAAAACTCTCGAACTGGGCTGCTAAAATAAAATACATTAACAAAATGGAAATCAGCAGGATAACAACTAATTCATTCAGCATTTTCCGATTCGAGAAAAACGAGCCTGAAAAGTCGGTTTCCCATTCTTTATTGCTCTGTGTCAGCCGTTTAGCGCTGTTGATAATTTCCCGCTCCTGTCCCCTGGTATCGTAAAATTCCATCGGCACGTATTCGCCGTTTTTGCCGGCTACAATGGTTTTCAGGTCTTCGGCCGGAGTTGTGGTAATAAACACGCTCAACGGAAGGGTTTCTTTCTCGCCGTTTTGCGGATTGACGGAAGTTACCATAATATTGTCGATAATTTCCCGGACGCTTTTTTCTTCATTGCCGAGAATTATGGGCAAATATTGCTGATAGGAACGCAGCACGCTGAACTCGTTTTCCTTGAATCCCGTTTGCAAAGCGCTATATACTTCATTGTACGAAACGTTGTAAAGGAGCAGTTTTTCGCGGTCGATATGCAGATTCAACTGCTTTTGGAATGAAATTCCCGTCGGATTTTGCCCGCTCGCCTCGGCAAGTTCTGTCCGCATTTTCCGCACGGTTTGCGCTTCCGGCACAGCATCGGCGTTACGGCGGTAATATTCCACAACCAAATCGGGGGAGCCGGTCGAAAATATTTTCTCGAAAATGGTTTCCACCGGCGAAAACGAAACCAGCGCATCGGGAAAATGCTCCGAAAAGTAACGCTCGACCTCTTTTTTGAGGTTTGCAAGGTCGCTTTTGGCCGGAGTTTTCATATAAACTTGCGTTTCGGTTGCCGTCTGTTCGCGGTCGCGGTTCAAAAAATATTGCTGTTGGGCTACGAGAGCCGAGTTTTCGGTTGTGAGGCCGCTTATGTCCGACAGGAAAGCCTTTGTACGCTCGGCATTTTCGGCTACGTGAATATTTTCGTTCCATTCGATGCTTGCCAACATCTCGTTCTGGCTTATATCGGGCATTTTTTCCTTGCGGATGACGAAGAAAAGCCAGACGAGCAGCGGGAAAATGCCGCACATAATCACCGTGGTCAGCGCCTTGTGATTGAAAATCCAACCTATCCCGCGGTCGTAAATGCGGTTGGTAAGTTCGCTCTTGTCTTTTTCGGCGGCGGTTTCTTTTTCGGAATACACATTTTCCGATTTTTTCCGGCTGAACACCATCTTGTACAGAACGGGCAAAAGCGTGATTCCGGCAACGTAAGACACTAAAAGCCCAACAGTTACCGAAAATGCCTGGTCGAAAAACAGCGCCCCCGCTATCCCGCTCAAAAAAATGAGCGGCACAAATACCGAAATGCTGGTAAACACCGAACTCAACATCGGCGCAATTACCTCGTTCGAGCCTTTTATGCAGGCCTCGTCGAGCGGCAAGCCGCGCTGCCGGTACTGCCCGATATTGTCGGTAACGATAATCGAATTGTCAATCATATTCCCAAGCGCCAGAATCAGGCCGGTAAGCGATACAACATTGAGTGATACGTGGAAAAGGAAGAAAAACATCAGGCTGATAACCAACGAGATAAACATACACAAGCCGATGATGAGCGGCGATTTTATGTCGCGCATAAACAGCATCGAAACCAAGCAGACAAACAGAAAAGCAAGGATAAGGTTCTGTTGCAGGTTCGAGATGCTGTAATCGAGCAGTTCTGTCTGGTTTTGCGAGACGCCGAACTCTATTTCGGGGTAATTTTTCCGCATATCGTCCACTACTTTTCCGATGGCTTTCTGCATATTGGCCATATTTTCATCCGATTGCTTGATAACGGCCATTGTGATAGCCCGTTTGCCGTTGTAAAAGGCCATCCCCGTTTCTTTTTCGGGAACAAGTTCCACGCGGGCTATGTCCTTCAACTGCATTATTTTACCGCCGGTTCTAATATAGATGTTCCGTATGTCGTCCACCGTCCGTAAAACCGACGAAAATTTGATGTTGTATTCGTAGTAACCGTCACGGACGGTCATGCTGCCCGATTCTACATTGTTCTGATTCAGAGCCGTTTCGATATTTTGGAGCGTGATGCCGGTTATTGCTAAGGTATTGGGGTCGGGCTGTATCAGCACCTTTTTATTGATGAGGCCGGTAACATCCACCATCGCCACTTCGGGCAACTGCTCAATCCGGCGTTTGATAACCATTTCCGATATTTCGCACATTTCAAGGAAACGCTCGGTATCGGTATCCTGATAGGCCGAATCGCTTTTCAGCGTCAAATTCAAGTTGAAAACCGGAATATCGGTTGCGCTGGCTTTTATCACGCGCGGACGCTCCACTGTGCGCGGAATTGCGTTCATTGCGCCGTCTATTTTTTCGTTTACTTCAATAAAAGCAAGGTCGGTATTTACGCCGTAATCGAAACTGAGGCGGATAATGGCGCTGCCGTCGCGGGTTTCGGAACGGACGTCGTTCAGATTGCCGGTTTGCAGCAACTGGCGACGCACCGGGCTTACCACGCTGTTTTCCAATTCGCGTGCCGACATGTTTTTACCGGTTACCTGCACCGTGATTTCGGGAATGGCGATGTCGGGCAACAGCGAAACCGGGACGTTCAGGTAAGTGATTACGCCAAGGATAAACAACGCAGTAAATGTCATAAATACTGCTATCGGCCTGCTTATGAGAAAACGAACCATAATATAACTAATAACTAATAACTAATAACTAAAAGTTATTTTTGTTTTGATTTTAATGTTTTTATTGTTGAAACTAATAGCGACAACAATTCATTATTATCTTTGGAAATACTTTCATACATTTTATCGTCGATATAT
>JAISUN010000055.1 GCA_031272085.1 Dysgonamonadaceae bacterium
TGCGTCCAAGGAGTACCATTTTCCGCCAAGGTAAAGCGAGAAATTGTGCAGATGTTCGGGACGGTAGATGGTTTCGCCTTTTACCCCCCCCCCCCCCCCCCCGAAGGGTAAAGCGTTCAGTATCAGCAGGTTGAGTAAATAATCAACTTAATTTGTGAATTACAAGTCCTGAACGGAGTTTGGGTTCAAACCATGTCGTTTTCGGCGGCATAATGTTTCCGGTATCGGCGATGTCAATCAACTGCTTCATCGAAACGGGGTAAAGCGCCAGAGCGGCAGCCATTTCGCCGCTATCGACGCGGCGTTTCAGTTCGCCGAGGCCTCGCAGTCCGCCTACGAAATCAACCCGTTTGTCGGAGCGTAAATCTTTGATTCCCAGAATATTATCGAGAATAAGATTGGATGAAATCGTAACGTCGAGAACTCCAATCGGGTCGTTGTCGTCGTAAGTTCCGGGTTTTGCGTCCAAGGAGTACCATTTTCCGCCAAGGTAAAGCGAGAAATTGTGCAGATGTTCGGGACGGTAGATGGTTTCGCCTTTTTCTTCGACAGTGAAATTTTCTTTCAGGCGGTTTAAAAATTCTGCTTCCGAGAGGCCGTTCAGGTCGCGGACAACGCGGTTGTAGTCCATAATTTTCAACTGTTCGGCGGGGAAACATACGGCCATAAAGTAGTTGTATTCCTCTTTTCCGGTGTGGTTCGGGTTTTGGGCGGCTTTTTCGGCTCCTACCAGCGCTGCGGCGGCCGAGCGGTGATGTCCGTCGGCGATGTAAAGATAAGGAATTTCGGCAAAAAGTTTGGTAATTTCGGCGATTTTAGCCTCGTCGCTGATTACCCAGAAACGGTGGCCGATATTGTCGGACGAAACGAAATCGTATTCGGGCGTTTGCTTCACTGTTTCGGCAACTATTGCATCCAGAGCGGGATTGTCGGGATAGGCGAAAAACACTGGCTCGACGTTGGCGTTGTTGATTCTGACGTGTTTCATACGGTCTTCTTCCTTGTCGCGGCGCGTCAGTTCGTGTTTTTTAATGTTGCCTTTCATATAGTCGTCCACATAAGAGCCGACTACGAGGCCGTACTGCGTGCGTCCGTCCATTGTTTGGGCGTAAACGTAGTAATTTTCTTTCTCGTCTTGGACTAACCAGCCTTTTTCCTGAAACATCCGGAAATTTTCGGCGGCTTTTTCATAGACTTCGGGCGCGTGTTCGTCGGTTCCGGCGGGGAAGTCGATTTCAGGTTTAATAATGTGGTAGAGCGATTTTTCGTTGCCCTGCGCTTCCTGGCGGGCTTCTTCGGAACTCAACACGTCGTATGGACGCGAAGCAACCTGCTCCACAAATTGCTTGGGAGGTCTTACTCCTTTGAATGGTTTAATTGTTGCCATTTTGTGTTTTTTACTGTTTAATGTTACAATTCTATCTTACAAATTGATAGTTTTCAGGCTGCAAAGTTAAGAAAAAACGGATTACAAAGCAAATATTTGTAAAAATGCCAAAATTTCGCTCTGCCATCCGGATATGACAAAATGACTGTTAAACTCTTTTAATTGCCACGCCAAAGAGGTTAAATATTCTAAAAATGGGTAATTTTTCATATTTTTGTACGTTATTTGTATAAACTTTTTCAAACGAAATTAATCTAAAAAAATACAGAAATTTTAAATAAACATTTTAGAGATATGAAAACTTGGAAATTACTACTTGGCTTTCTTGCAGTAAGCCTTTTGAGCGCCGCGGTTGCAGTAGGCGCTTATTCAGTTGTAAGTAAAAAAGAACGCGCAGACTACGGCGCAGGCGAATTTCGCCAGACAGGATTTCAGGCGGTAGGCTACAATATGGTAGCGGCCGAAAACACCGATTTCACGCTCGCCGCCGAACAGAGCGTAAATGCGGTGGTGCACATCAAATCCGTAGTGAAGCCCCAGCGGGGCAGTAGGAGCGAACAGCGCAGCCAGCGGTCTTTCGACCCCTTTGAGTTTTTCTTCGGCGACGGCGGCGACAGCCCCTTCTCGCCATATCAGCAGCGTCAGGCGCAGCCCAGAGTGGGATTCGGTTCGGGCGTCATCATCTCGACCGACGGCTATATTGTTACCAACAATCACGTGATTGAAGGCGCCGACGAAATAGAAGTTACAACTAACGACGATAAAACTTTCACGGCTAAACTTATTGGCCGCGACCCCGCTACCGACCTTGCATTGCTGAAAATCGAAGGGAACAATTTCCACGTGCTTCCTTTCGGCGATTCCGATGTTTTGAAGGTAGGCGAATGGATTCTGGCAGTCGGCAACCCATTTAACCTGACATCGACCGTTACCGCCGGAATCGTGAGCGCAAAAGGACGCGGCGACATTGACGCAACATCGACAGGCGAGCCGAAAATACAGTCCTATATCCAGACCGACGCAGCCGTAAATCCCGGAAACAGTGGCGGCGCACTTGTGAACACAAAAGGCGAATTAGTCGGGATTTATGCGGCCATTTATTCGCAAACCGGCAATTTTGTCGGCTATTCGTTTGCTATTCCGGTAAATATCGTGAAGAAAGTGATTGCCGACATTAAAGAATACGGAATGGTTCAGCGTGCTGTTCTGGGAATTGAAACCCGCGACCTGTCGATGAAAGACGACCCCAGACTGGCCGGCGACGCCAAAATCTTCGACAAACTGAAAGAAACCGAAGGCGTTTATATTTACGCTTTCCCCGACGACAACAGTCCCTCGAAAAAGGCCGGCTTGCAGGTTGGCGACATCATTACCTCAATCAACGGAGCGAAAGTGAAATCGCTGTCCGACCTGAAAGCCCAGTTGAATCAATACAGTCCGGGCAACAAGGTCACTGTGGAAGTAAACCGCAACGGCGCGTCCAAAAAAGTAAGCGTCGAACTGAAAAATGAGCAGGGAACGACCGAACTGACGCGCTACAAATCGCCTGCCGACATACTCGGAGCCGAATTTAAGCCGCTCTCGAAAGAGGCTAAAAACCGTCTGGGAGTGAATTTCGGCCTTGAAGTTACAAACCTGAAAGACGGCAAACTGAAAGAAAAAGGCATCCGAAACGGATTTATAATTCTGACAGCCAACAACAGCAATGTTACAACCGCCGAAGAATTGGTGAATATTGTAGAGGAAACCTTGAAAGAATCGCCTGACGAGCGGGGTTTGTACATCCGCGGTTTCTACCCCGATACGAAAAAGGTCGAGTATTATGCTATCGATTTGAATAATTAGGCACGATTTTTGTAATAATATTACAGTTAAAGTAGTCATTATTTTGCAGTTTAAAAAATAATGACTACTTTTGCAAGTTTTATTTTCGCATCTCAAAATTATTAAATGAGACAATTAAAGATTACCAAATCAATTACCAATCGCGAAAGCGCTTCGCTGGACAAGTATCTTCAAGAAATCGGTCGAGAAGACCTTATCACAGTGGAGGAGGAAGTTGAGTTGGCCCAGGCAATTAAGCGTGGAGACCGTGCGGCGCTGGAAAAACTGACGCGTGCGAATCTTCGTTTTGTGGTTTCGGTAGCCAAACAGTATCAGAATCAGGGATTAAGCCTCCCCGACCTCATCAACGAGGGCAATCTGGGACTGATAAAAGCCGCCGAGAAATTTGACGAAACGCGCGGATTTAAGTTTATTTCCTACGCAGTGTGGTGGATACGGCAATCCATTTTGCAGGCTTTGGCCGAGCAGTCGCGCATTGTGCGCTTGCCTTTGAATCAGGTCGGTTCTCTGAACAAGATAACCAAGGCCTTTTCAAAGTTTGAACAGGAACACGAACGCAAACCCTCGCCCGAAGAACTTGCCGCAGAACTGGATATTCCCGTGGACAAAATATCCGACACGCTGAAAGTTTCAGGCCGGCACATCTCTGTGGATGCACCTTTCGTAGAGGGCGAAGACAACAGTTTGTTGGATGTACTTGTCAATGAAGACGCTCCGATAGCGGACAGGTACCTGATAAACGAATCGCTCTCGAAGGAAGTCAACCGCGCCCTTTCGACATTGAGCGACCGCGAACGGGACATCATCAAGATGTTCTTCGGAATCGGTTCGCAAGAGATGACGCTTGAAGAGATTGGCGACAAATTCGGTTTGACTCGCGAGCGAGTAAGGCAAATCAAAGAAAAGGCAATCAGAAGATTGAAAACAAGTAACAAAAACGACTTGTTAAAGAGTTATTTGGGTTAAAACTCCCGAAACAGATTGAAAGACCTCGGAAAAAAAAGAGTGAGGCATAAAATGCCCGCCTGCAAATTAAAATCGCAGGCGGGCTTTTTAGTAATTTTCCCTATTCGACCGAAACTCTTCCGCCGGAAGTGTGAGCCGTAAATTCGGGGGCGTAAAGGCACTGTATTGTCGCCGTTCCGTTGGAATAATCGCCTTTGGCTGTTGCATAAAGTCCGTATTCAAAGACATATACGCCTTTTGCCAAATTGTCGAAATAAAAATTCATCGAAGCGTCTTTCGGCGATTGGTAATAAATGGTTCCCTGCTTCCACTGAATGCCCGAAATCTGCTCCACTGGCTCGAAACACGAGGCTCGAAGGTCTTTCAGCATCACATACTCGTAATCGCGGTCGGAACGCACCGTCAGGCGCACCGTAACCTTGTCGCCGACCCGTATCGGCGTTGATTCGCTTATTGGCTGCAAAGTTTTCCCCGCCGCACCGGTTTTCTCGACAAAAAGGGATTTTTCGACATTCAGGCCGGTTGTCGAGGCTCTTATTTTGTCCAAATCCTCGAAATACTGGATGTAGAGCGCTCCCCAGCCTGCGCCGTCGTCCGGTTTTGTTATTGTGATTTTCTTCATTTCCGACTTTATTTCCTGTGCGGCGGCAGTTTCTTTGATGTATCCGGTTGCTATTTCGCCCTGTTCGGTCGATAGCGTTTTTCCGCCCCAGTCAATCGTGGTTTTCGCGGGATTTTCGAGCCAGTTTTTGCCGGTTTTTAGCAGAATTTCTATTGCGCTGACCGTTGCGGGGACGCTTTCCCACCGCTGCGTCTGTTTTTGGCGGAGCAGCCAGAGTTTCATATCGTCCATTTCGGAAGCCTCGGCTCCGACTTCGTTAAATGCCTGCATAATAAAGGTATGCGTGCAGGTTGCGCTCTGGAAAGCGAAAGTATTAGCCGTATTGTTCGCCCAAAACATTCCGTAGTCGGGTTTGCGGACGGCGTGTTCGCGGAGCGATTTCAGGATGGCCGCCGCGCTTGTTTTTTTGCCGTTTTTATTGAGCAAAATGGCCGCTATTGCGCGGTCGTACAGGCTTGGCGTTTTCGCCCAGTATTTGTCGGCTAAATTGAGGTAAAAATTGAAGGCCTCTTTTGCGTCGCCGAGCGGAATCGCGCTGTATGCGCTGCGTACAAGCAGGTATTCGAGTTCGTAAGTCGAAATGCCGACCGTTTTTTGCCATTCCTTATTGTATTTTTTCAGGTCGTCGAAATGTTTTTTGATTTTGCTGTCGATAAATGCTACTGCTTTTGTTTGCATATCGGCGGTTTGTGTTTGTCCGCCAATCTCGGCGAAGCCGTAAAGCAACCATTGCGTGATGCTTACGTTGCCGTTCATCCCCTTGAACCAGCCCCAGCCGCCGTCTTCGCACTGTTGAGCGCGGATTTTTTCGAGAGCCTGACTGCGCAGGTTCACGGCTCTGTTGGCGTCGAAAAGCAGCGACAGACGCTGTTTTTGTTCCGATTCGCCGCGGGCTTCCGCTACCCAGGGCGTTTCTTCGAGCAGGACGGCCTTCAATTCCTGATTTTTTTCGAGATTTGAAAGCAGAGTTTCCGCTGAGCCGCCCTGTTTTGTCCAAGCCTCAATGATTTGGCGGATTTTCGGGTTTGAATTGGCTGTCCGGACGGCTATTTCGTTGGAGTAATAGGCTGCAAACCAGTCGAGTACGTTGTCGGATTGTGGCGCGGTAATCGCAGGCAATGCCTGAACTGCGTACCAAACGGGATTTCCTGTAAATTCGAGCGTCATACGGTAATCTTGGCGGGTAGCGCTCGGCTTTTCGTCGAAAGCAAAAGTTCTTGATTGTCCGCCTGTTACGCTTAAAGCAAGGCTTTCCGTTACCAACATCCGGTTCGGCAAAACGGGAACCAGATGCTGTTCGCCGTCGCTGAAATCGGCTGTGCGGGCGACGATTTTCAGCGCCGTAAGGTCGATATTTTGCGGAACCTCGAAAGTCCAGACAACAGAGGTGGTTTTGCCCGCTTCGACGGTAAATGTCTGTTCGGCGTTCGGGACGGCGATTGCCGTCTGCTCGGTTTCGGGATTGAAAAATTCGAGGCTGACAAGGCCTGATTGAGCGCTTTCCGAAAGGTTTGAGACTGTCGCGGTAAGCGTTGCGCGGTCGCCGTTGCGCAGGAACCGCGGCACATTAGGCGCAACCATCAGTTGTTTTTGGCTGATTGCTTCGGCTATTAACTGTCCGAATTTCAAGTCTTTGGTGTGAGCCAGAGCCATAAGTTTCCAAGTCGTATTGCTTTCGGGAACTGTAAACGAAATCAGCGTTTGCCCGGTAGAATCGGTTTTCAGGTGAGGGTAGAAAAAGGCTGTTTCGGCAAAATTTTGGCGGATTTGGACGGGTGGCTCGGCGGAAGATATAGGGGACATATCGACCGATACTGATTCTTCAATATAACTGTCCGCTTCTGATTCTGCCATAACAACTCCGCCAGCAATTCCGGATACAGTTCTTAAAACACTGTTTTTATGAGCATAAATAGCTTTATGAGCATAAATAACTTCCTCCTCGTAACCCAGTCCAAACAAATTCAACTCATCATATTGGAACTGGCTGATATTGGCGAATTTAAGCGCAAGCGACATACCGGCTGACGAATTACCGAACTCATTGCCGGTTTGCTGCCTGACGCCGTAAAAACTAATGTTGCGCACAGGATTGAAATAAAAATTGTTGGCCGCAATCTTGTCTAACGAAGCGTCATACATCGAAGCGAGAAGTTCGCTTGCCAAGCCGGTTTTAGTGGCGTCTTTGACGGAAATTTTCCATTCTTCTTTCTGTCCGGGCAGTAGGCGGTCGCGGAAAACTTCCATTTTCAGCGTAAGGCGCTTGTCTGGCTGCTTCCGGTAAATATTTACATCTTCGGTAAATACCTGCGAATCCTTGATAAAAGTAAATTTGGCAACTACGCCGTCGCCGTAAGATTCGATGAAAGGAATTATAATCCGGCGGTTCTCGTTGTCCAGCACAAAGCGCGACGTTGGCAATTTTACGCCGTTTTTAAATATTTCGTAAAGAACATAAACTTTGGCCGAAGAACCAAAAATCAGTTCGGCTTTTTCGCCGACCGCGCAATAGGTTTTTACCGGCACAAGCCACTTGTAGAGCGGCACAGGCGGGCGTTTGTCGGACAGGGAAAACAGGGTAAAATCGAAAGTTAAATCTTCGGCGTCGGCGGCTTCTGCAACTATGCGGTAACGTCCGGAAGACAGCGATTTAAGTTGTTTGAGGTCTATCTCTTTGCCTGATTGGAAGCGGGTTTCAAAGATTTGCTTGTCCTGCTCCCAGTCGGCGGCTGTGTTGTTAAGTTTGCCGGCCTGTTTCGGGCGCAGGCTGAAAATGCGGTATGCGCCGCTTGTTTCGATCGGAACTCCATTCAGATTGACGGCACTGATTATCACCGCCGTCAGGCTGTCGCGGTTAGTTTCATCTTTAAGCGATGAAACATTGAGTATCAATGACTTGTCGCCAATGCTGATGCTTGTTTCCCCGCTTTGGGTTTCGCCTTTTGCGTCGGTCAGGCTGGCTTCGATTTTATAGGTGTAACTCACGCTTTTCCGCTGCTGGTCTTCAAAAGCGCGTTCCGGGGCGAACAAAATCTCGAAGCGTCCGGCTTCGTCGGTTTTCACCTCGCCTTCGGCCACTTGCACCGGCTGGCGGTACATCCGGTAAAACCAGTGATATGAGCGTGTTATGCGGTATTTTAGGGTTGTTTCCTGAACCGGAACTCCCGAAAAAGTTTTTACCGTTCCGCTGACTGCGGCTTCGGCGCCGAGGCGCGGGGTTTTGTCATTTTTATCGAACTCTATCTCGAAAGTCGGGCGTTTGTATTCCTCCACGCGGATACTGACGTAGCCGCCGTCGCGGTCGGCCTGAATCGAAAACGCGCCGTTCAGCAGTCCTTGCGGGATGACAAACTCGCCGCTGAAAGAACCCCACTCGTTTGTTTTTGCCTGAAAATCAGATATTTCCTTGCTGTTGGCATCGCGGAAAACAATTTTGTAAGCGCGGTCGGGCAAGACGGATTCCTTGTTTGCGTCGAACGAAATACCCTTAAAATACACTGTTTGTCCGGGGCGGTAAATGGCGCGGTCGGTAAAAATATTCAGCCTTGGGGCGTTTTCCTGACTGCTTCCGTAACTTGAAATCCAAGGGGTTGGCGAGGTTATCAGTCCTTTGTCCGCTCCGAGTTCGGCATTATAAAACTGCTCGTCGCGGGAGTCGCCGCCTGTGGCCAATCCGTTTGCGTCTGTCGTCAGGGTATTAATCTTAACTAACTTATTATTAGACAGTTTGTAAGTATTTACCTTTGCCCAAAGAGCAGGTTTTCCGCTGATTCGGTCGGCAACAAAATATTCGCGTTTGCCATCTACTTCGCGGGAAATCGTAGCCAATCGGCTGACGGAAAACTGTCCGTTAGCAGTCTCATTTTGAGCAGGTTCGGTATTGACGACGTATTCGTAAATTCCCAACTCTTTCATCGGAATTTTCAGAGTTGTATCGGAAAAAACGTAAGGCTCGACATTTATGAGCGTAAACCGTTTTGTATCAACCAATTTGCCGTATTCTTTATACAGCCCGCCCCGCTGCCACCGGTTTGTGTACGCGGTAATCGGAGCGTCGATACGGTAAATTTTTACTGTTATATTGTTGATATTACGGTAGTTAAATTTCAATTCCAGTTCGTTTCCGGGATAAACCGTATTCGGAGTATTGACTGATATTTGCCCTCGCGTCAGAATTTTCAAAATATCCTCTAACTTACCTATTCTCTTGTAGTTATGATATTTGGTAATGCCATATTTGCAGATTTCAAAGATATTTTTCTCGTTTTTGTATTTCGGATTATCCGATTCTTCGTCGGCGTCGTAAACGGATTTAATTTCCCAATATTCGGCTTTTTCCACTAAAATTTCGGCGCAAAAATCTTGATTTTCATACTGTTTTTCAAGATTATCGAGGGCATTCAGATAGGCGTCATCGGCGTCAAAAGTGTGGGTATTGACAAAATTAATTCTTTCCAAATCGGCCATCAGCAGCGCAAATTCGTTGTTTTGCGAGATACGGAAAGCCAGTAGTTTTTGGTACAATTTCAGGATTTGGAGCGGCATATCGCAGTCGCCGGCCGCGATTTCGCGCTTTACCCATTCGGCTGCCGGAGCAAAATTTTCCGCCGAAACAGGCTGTGTTTGCGGAAAATAATTCCGGATTGCCGAAATATTATCCAATTTTCCAAGCATCTCTATCGCCCTGAAAATCAGGAAGTCGTAGAGCGTTGGCCTCTGGGTGCGGGAATCTTCGCCGGTTTCGAGAATATCTTTATATTTCAGGGCGTCGGTTTGTTGCAAATCGGCTTCGGGAGCGAGCGAGAGCAGTGCGAGGCCGGTAATGCGGGCAATAAAAAGGTTGGCCGGCCAGGTTGTCATATCTTCGGGCGGCGTCTGAACAGCCGTCCGCTGGTTAATGCTCCAAGATTCGGAGTCGTAGTATTGATGGTACAGTTCGGCTAACAGCGAATAGATTACCGCCTGCTCGACGCGGTTGGCGTCGTTTGCGGCAAAATTTTCGGTTTCCGCAATGAGTGCGGGAAATTCGGCGGCGTCGATAGCCGTTTTGTACTTCAATTTATGAATCAGCGCCTTGATTAATTGAGGGCTGTCGCCGCGGCGGAGCGCATCCTGATATATCAGGTTTACCGCATCCAGAGCCGATTTCGGCAGGGATTGCTCCTCAAATTTCTGAACCTCGTTCCAAGTTGAAACTGCTTGATTATTAGCGCTTTTCATAATATTTGTCTTCGTTTGAGCATTGGTCGAAACTGAAATCAGAACCGACAAAACGCATATAAGAATTGATTTCATACACATTAAAATTTGCGCTAATGTACAAAATATTATTCATACGCAAAAAACAAATTGGCAACTTTAACTATTTTTTCAATATTTTTAGCATAATAGAAAAAATAATTGTACATTTGTACGCGAAATCTTTTAAAATTCGTTCAAATGAAAATTAATACTATTTTAAGTTTTTTAATGCCAAAAGAGCCGCGCTTTTTCCCCTTGCTGGAAGAAACGGCGGAAATTTTGGAACAGACAGGCACACTTTTAGTTGAACTTTTCAACTCGACAGACAAGGCAAAAATTCTCGAACTATCGAAATTGATTAAGGCAGAAGAATCGAAAGGCGACAAGGTAACAGGCAAGATTTTCAAGGAATTGAACAACACGTTCATCACTCCTTTCGACCGCGAAGACATCAGTGCGCTGACCGACGAAATGGACGACGCTATCGACGCAATCAACCGCGCCGCGCATAAAGTCGCCCTCTTTCAGCCCGAATCGCTGCCGGAGCCGACAGTCAGACTTGCGGAAATCATCAAACTTGCTACCGAAGAGGTCAAGGCTGCGGTGTACGAACTTCCGAATGTGAAGAAAAACGACCAGAGCATACGCGCTCACACAAAGAAAGTCAAACTTTATGAAGAAGAAGCCGACGCAGTCTATGAAAGAGGCACTTCGGAACTCTTCCGCAGCGACGTAAAACTTGTGGAACTCATCAAACTGAAAGAGATAATTCAGGAACTGGAAAAGTCCACAAACCGCCTCAATAGCGTTGGTAAAGCGCTGAAAACCATTATTGTAAAATATTCCTGATTTTAACCAAAAACTTATGGTTTTACTTTTCGCCATCATTATTTTGGCGCTTATTTTCGATTTTATCAACGGCTTTCACGACGCTGCAAATTCCGTTGCTACGGTTGTAACAACCAAGGTGCTAACGCCCTTTCAGGCAGTGATTTGGGCGGCTTTCTTCAATTTTGTGGCTTTCTTTATCGCCAAATATTTTTTAGGCGAGTTTAAGATAGCCAACACCATTGCAAAGGCTGTAAACGAGAGTTATATCACGCTGCCGGTAATCCTTTCGGGCATATTGGCGGCAATTATCTGGAATCTGACGACATGGTGGTACGCCATTCCATCGTCCTCGTCGCACACGCTGATTGGCGGATTTGCGGGAGCGGCAATCGCCCACGGCGGATTTCAGGCTATCCACGCCTCGGTTATTTGGATAATCCTGCTGTTCATCATCGTCGCCCCGCTAATCGGTTTGCTGGCCGGAAGCCTGATTACCGCAATCACGCTGCATCTTTCGCGAAGAATAAAACCGACGAAAGCCGAACGCTTTTTCAAGCGGCTGCAACTCCTTTCTTCGGCCTATTTGAGCATTCAGCACGGCCTGAACGATTCGCCGAAAGTGATGGGCATTATCTGCGTTGCGCTGATTTCTTTTAATTCCGGCGTAGGAAGCGAAAATCTTCCGCACTGGCTGCAACTGTCCAATATTTCCGACGTACACGACTGGGTGCCGTTTTCCTGCTTTACGGCAATCGCAATCGGCACAATGTCAGGTGGTTGGAAAATCATAAAAACTATGGGCAACAAGATAACGAAAGTTACTCCGATAGAAGGCTTTTGCGCACAAACAGCCGGAGCGCTCACGCTCACGCTTACCGAGCGGCTTGGAATACCTGTCAGCACTTCCCACGTGATAGCAAGCAATATTATGGGCGTCGGCGCAGTGAAGCGTCTTTCGGCAGTCCGCTGGGGAATCACGATAGATATGCTTTGGGCATGGATACTGACAATTCCCGTCAGCGCGGCGCTTGCCGCCCTGATATTTTTTGCGGTAAATTTAGTTTTTAAATAAGCGTCAGAAACTGTAAGTCAGCCCGATACCGAAAATTTCCTTCAACTGGATTTCGGTCAATTCGCTCTCGTAATAACGCAGAGTGGTGTTGAGCGTCGCCGTGAAGTATTTGCTTAACTTGTAGTTGAGCAGCACGTTCAGGTTTGTATCGACATTTCCGAAATCTTCGCTGTAAGGCGTAAACATATAAAGGGTTGCTATAACGCTGAAATCCTTGGTTACGTTCTTGTTGAAATTAGCCATCAGATAGGCTCCCGTCTCGAATTTCGAGCGTTTTCCGGGGTCAACTCCAAATGCTTCCGCGTCTGACAGGCGTTTGTCGCAGACAAAAGTACCGCGTTCGGCCAGGGGCGACATAAAAACGCTTAAAGCGGAACTCGGTTTCCAAGTGAGGCCAAGCGCAATGTCTAAATAGGCCGGAGCCATCATTTTCGAGATATAATCGCGGGGTTCGGGCTGCGAATAATCGTAACCGTTGGCGAACTGCGTAGCAAAGTTTACCAATCCTGCAACCGCCCACTTGTCCGAAAACTTGTAACCGCCTACCGAATTGAGATTGAAGCGGTCTGATGCTTTCTGGACACCGAGCGAGGAAGATTGAATCATGCCGTATTCCATAACTAAACCGTTGTCCCAGAACCACTTGTTGCGCAGGTAGTTAGCCGAAGCGTTGAGCAAAAAGTTGGCCGAAAGTTGATTGTCGCCGCCTGCAACCCAGTCTTTCAGAGCCGTTTGTCCGAAAGTAATGTTGGCCAGACCGGAATGTTTCCAACCTTGCGTTGTGTCTGTTACCGCGTGCGAAGCGAGGTTGTCCACCGTCGATTTTGTAGTTTGAGCCTTAATGCCGGCCGTTGCCAGCAATGAAAAAATAGCCGTGATAAAAATAAATTTGTTCATAAAATATGAATTTTTAAAGTTAATAATTAATATTCAGTCGATTATGCGTTTAAACATTAAACCGAAAGTGCATAATATCCCCATCCTGAACAACATAATCCTTCCCTTCAATATACATTTTTCCGGCGTCTTTGCAAGCGTTTTCCGAGCCGAGCGCGATATAATCGTCGTATTTGATGACCTCGGCGCGGATGAATCCTTTCTCGAAATCGGTGTGGATAACTCCCGCACATTGAGGCGCTTTGCTGCCGCGGCGGTAGGTCCATGCGCGGACTTCCTGCGGCCCTGCCGTGAGGAAAGTTTCCAAATTAAGCAGTTTGTAAGCGGCTTTTATCAAGCGGTTTACGCCCGATTCGGCAAGTCCGAGTTCTTGGAGGAACATTTCCCGCTCCTCGTAAGTTTCAAATTCTGCGATTTCCGATTCTATTTTTGCGGCTACTACCAGCAAGTCGGCTTCTTCGTCGGCGATAGCAGCGCGAACCTGCTCTACATAAGCGTTTCCGCTGACGGCCGAGGCTTCGTCCACATTGCAGACGTACAGCACCGGTTTGTCGGTCAGCAGGAAGAGGTCGCGGGCGGCACGCTGCTCGTCTTTGCTGTCGAATTTCACTGTGCGGGCTGATTTGCCCTGTTCGAGAGCCGCCTTGTATTTGAGCAGCACGTCGAGGACGAGTTTCGCCTGCTTGTCGCCTCCTGTTTGAGCCTGTTTTTGTACCTTGTTTATCCTCGAATCTATGGTTTCGAGGTCTTTCAGTTGCAGTTCGTAATCAATTATTTCCTTGTCCCTTACGGGATTAACCGAGCCGTCAACGTGAGTAACATTATCGTCGTCGAAACAGCGCAAAACGTGCAGAATCGCGTCTGTCTCCCTGATATTTGCAAGAAATTTGTTTCCAAGTCCTTCGCCCTGACTTGCGCCTTTCACCAAGCCTGCTATATCTACAATTTCCACCGTAGTCGGCACAATCTTTTGAGGATGAACGAGTTCGGCCAGTCGGTTGAGCCTTTCGTCGGGAACGGTAATCACGCCGACATTGGGTTCTATCGTACAAAAAGGGAAATTAGCCGCCTGCGCCTTTGCATTGGAAAGACAATTAAAAAGTGTTGATTTGCCGACGTTAGGCAAACCTACTATGCCACATTGTAATGCCATTATTAAAATTTAATCGTTAAAGTGATACAAAGGTAAACATTTTATTTGAAAATACCGAAAAATTTTCCTTCTTAAAGCCAAAAATGTTAAGAAATACACAAAATTTAAACGAATAGACCGCAAATTCCAAAATTATTTGTAGTTTTGCAAGTTAATATTAAGGTTGGATTATTCCCAATCAAAAAAAATGTTGCGCTATGACAAAATTATCGGAATCGGAAAACATTATCAATGAGAATGTAACCGAAGAAAATAAGGTTCCCGCTGAAATAGAAATTCCGGCGGTGGAAACTACGGACGTCAAGGCTGGCGAGGCCATTGATGAAGTTACGGATGTTGCTGAAAACGAAGCAGTTGCGGAAGAAATTCCGGCGGCTCCCGAAATCGAGGCTGTAAAGGAAGCAGAAGAGGCGCCGATAGAAACGGCAGAGGCTGAAACTCCCGCTCCCGAACAGGAAGAACCGGCTCCGGAAGAAGAAAACGACGCTCTTGCGGAAGACGAAACGCCACCTTCGGACGGCGAGGTCGCGCCTGCGCCGCAGACCAAGCCCCGCGAAGCAATAACCGATGAAATCAGGGCAAGAAATCTTGACATCAAGAAAAATATCCTTGCCAAATTGAAGGAATTGAGCCAGAGTAACGACAATTTCTACAAGATTTACAGCGAGTTCCGCAAACTTCAACAGCAATGGAAAGAAGCCAAACACGTGCCGCAGGACGCAGCAAACAGCCTCTGGAAAGAATATCAGGCGTACAGCGATAAATTTTACGAGTTGCTGAAAATCAACAACGAGATGCGCAACTACGATTTCAAAAAGAATCTGGAACTGAAACAGGCTCTTTGCGAAGCCGTCGAGAGGCTCGACAACGAAAAGGACGTGATTTCGGCCTTCTACCAGATGCAGAAACTCCACACCGAATGGCGCGAAATAGGCCCCGTAGCCCGCTCTGTCAGCGAAGAGATTTGGACGCGCTTCAAAAAAGCATCTTCGGTAATCAACAAAAAATATCAGAAGCATTTCGAGGCTATGCGGGTGCTGGAACACAGCAATTTAGAGGCGAAAACCGCTCTGTGCGAAGAAGTTGAAGCAATAGACTATTCAAAACTGAACACATATAAAGATTGGGACGAGCAAAACAAAAAAGTTCTTGCCGCACAGGACAAATGGAAAACTGTCGGATTTGCCCCAAAACGGCATAACACCAAGATTTTCGAGCGCTTCCGCGCCGCCTGCGACATATTTTTCAAGAAAAAATCCGAATTTTACCGCGGCTTGAAAGGCTCGATGGAAAGCAACCTCGAAAAGAAACGCTCGCTCTGCGAACAGGCCGAAGCCCTGAAAGACAGCCAGGAATGGAAAGAAATTACCGATAAATTTATCGAACTCCAAAAAGAATGGAAAACTATCGGCCCGGTGCCGAAAAAACATTCAAACACTGTCTGGAACCGCTTCAAAGCCGCCTGCGACTATTTCTTCGAGCAAAAAGCGGCAAACTCGTCGGCCAACAAGTCGGAAGAAGTTGAGAACCTGAAAAAGAAGCGCGAAGTGATAGAAAAAATCAATGCGATAACAGAGGAAACTCCCGAAACAGAAGCAGTTGCAACGCTCAAAGGGCTGATAGCCGAATGGAGTCGCATAGGTTTTGTGCCAATCCGCGACAAGGAAAAACTGAATAAAGATTTCCACGCCGCATTGGACAAGCATTTCGACCGCCTGAAAATCGACAAGTCGGAACGCCGCCTGCAATCCTTCAAATCGGAACTCGGCGGCATAGCCGCCGCCGGCGACAAGGCGAAAAACAAACTGCTCAACGAGCGCGACAAACTGATGAGGACGTATGAAAGGCTTAAAAGCGATATTCAAACTTATGAAAACAATATCGGATTCCTGTCCGTCGCTTCCAAAGGCGGAGGCGGGGTTGTGAAAGACCTGAACAGGAAAATCGAAAGTCTGAAAGATGAATTGAACTTAATTGTTAAAAAAGTTGAAGCAATAGACGAAAACTTCGAGAATTAAATGAAAATCGGAATCTTATCCTCGGGCGGCGACTGTCCGGGAATTAACGCTACTATCAGGGGAGTAGGCAAAACGGCGCTTAACCACTTCGGGATGGAAGTGATAGGCGTCAAATACGGCTTTCAGGGCTTGTTGAAGCAGGAATACGAACCGCTCGACGACCACGCCCTGTCAGGCCTGCTCAACCTCGGCGGAACAGTTCTCGGAACATCGCGCGAAAAACCTTTCCGGAAGGATAACGAGGGCGGCGAAGATAAACCGAAAATAATAGCCGAAAACTACCGGAAAGCCGGCCTCGACTGCATTGTCTGCATCGGCGGAAACGGCACCCAGAAAACGGCTTGGCAAATCGCCCAACTCGGCCTCAACGTAATAGGAATCCCAAAAACCATCGACAACGACATTTACGGAACCGACCTCACTTTCGGCTTCGATTCGGCGCTCGACATCGCTACCGAAGCCATCGACCGCCTGCACTCGACCGCTACGGCGCACAACCGCGTTATGATAATCGAACTTATGGGCAACAAAGCCGGCTGGATAACGCTTTACGCAGGAATGGCCGGAGGAGCCGACGTAATCCTGCTCCCCGAACTCGGCTGCGACATCGAAAAAGTGAATCAGGCAATAATCAACCGCCAGAAAAAAGGCAAATCTTACTCGATAGTGGCCGTAGGCGAAGGCCTCGAACTCGACGGACTGAAAGGAAATCCCGCTTCCCGCCTCGCGCGGCTAATAGAAAAGGGAACCGAAATAGAAACCCGCGAAACAATTCTGGGTTACGTCCAGCGCGGCGGCAGCCCGTCGGCTTTCGACCGCAATTTAGCCACCCGCCTCGGCGGACACGCAACCGAACTCATTGCCCGCGGCGAATTTGGCAAAATGGTAGCCGTAAAAAACGACAAAATTGTTTCCCTGCCGCTGGAAGAAGTGGCCGGAAAACTGAAACTTGTACCGCCCGACCACGATTTAATCGTGCAGGGAAAACGAATGGGAATCTCATTCGGCGTTTAATTTTTATTATATTATGCTAAAAATAAGTGATTTACACGCTTCCATAAATGGGAAGGAAAT
Source organism: Dysgonamonadaceae bacterium (assembly GCA_031272085.1). Lineage (GTDB taxonomy): Bacteria > Bacteroidota > Bacteroidia > Bacteroidales > Azobacteroidaceae > Azobacteroides. The sequence goes on from JAISUN010000055.1 coordinate 17,107, forward strand.
TATAAAAGGATTGAGCCTCGAAATAAAAACGGGCGAAGTCCACGCAATAATGGGGCCTAACGGCTCCGGCAAAAGTACGCTGTCGGCCGCCCTGACCGGCAATCCGGCAATAGAAATCACAGACGGCGAAGTGATTTTCGACGGCAAAAATCTGCTCGAAATGTCCCCTGAAGAACGCTCCTGCGCCGGGATTTTTTTGAGTTTCCAGTATCCCGTCGAAATTCCGGGCGTGAGTATGGTCAATTTTATGCGTGCAGCCGTCAACGAACACCGCAAATACCGCGGCGAAGCCCCGCTTGCAGCCGGCGACTTCCTGAAACTGCTCCGCGAAAAACAGGAAATCGTGGAACTTGACAAAACGCTCGTGAACCGCTCTGTAAACGAGGGTTTTTCGGGCGGCGAAAAGAAACGCAACGAAATTTTCCAGATGGCTATGCTCGAACCCAAACTTGCCATCCTCGACGAAACCGACAGCGGCCTCGACATTGACGCGCTGAGGATTGTGGCCAACGGAGTGAACCAACTGAAACGCCCCGATAACGCTTTCGTCGTAATCACACACTATCAGCGGCTTTTGGACTATATTCATCCCGACGTGGTGCACGTCCTCTACAACGGCCGGATTATCCGCACCGAAGGCCCGGAACTGGCTCTGGAATTGGAAGAAAAGGGTTACGACTGGCTGAAATAATTTGCGCTTGTCGGTGTGAAGTTTAAATGTTGAATGAAATGAACCAGTATATAGATTTTTTTGAGAAATACAGGGATAAGATAGACGAGGGCTGTTCGCCTCTGGTAAATGCCCGTCGGGAAGCGGCTTTCGAGCGTTTCCGGCAGCGTGGTTTCCCAAAATACAAGTCCGAAGATTATCAGTACATATATATACAAAGCCTTCTGAATGAGGATTTTGGCTTCTACCTGAAACCCGAAGCGGAAAATTACAACCTCCGTTTTGTGTTTCACTGCGACGTGCCTAACCTCGATTCCTACAAATATTTTGCGGTAAACGGCCATTTTTATTCCGAAAAAGATAAATCAAAACTCCCCGGCGGAGTTTTTTCCGGCAGCCTGAACGAGTTTGCAACGCTTTTCCCCGATATTTTTTCCCGCTACTACAACCGGCTTTCCGATGCAAAAGGTACCGGACTTGCCGATTTCAACACCGCCTTCCTGCAAGGCGGATATGTGCTGTATGTGCCTGAAAATACAGACGTTAAACGGGCTATACAACTGACCAACATTTCGGGCGGAGCCGAAATATCAATCGTAAACCGCCGGATGTTAGTCATCCTCGAACGCGGAGCATCGGCCAAATTGCTTGTTTGCGACCACGCCTGGGACGAAAAGCCGCTGGCCGCCGCAACGCAGATAACCGAGATTTTCGCCGCCGAAAATTCCCGTTTCGATTTTTGCGAACTCGAAGAAAGCAGCCGCAACACAATCCGTCTGGCCGAAAATTTTGTCGAACAGGGCGCAAATTCCCAAGTCGCAATCAACAATATCACGCTGAGCAACGGCGTTACGCGCAACAATACGACAGTCGATTTGATTGGCGGACATTCCTCCGTCCGTCTTTATGGAATGGCTATCGCCGACGAAAACCAGAAAGTGGATAATTATACGTTAATCAATCACTTAAAGCCGAATTGCAAATGCGATGAACTCTATAAATACGTCCTCGACGGGCAGGCAACCGGAGTTTTCAACGGCCGGATAATCGTTGCCCGCAATGCGCAGAAAACCGAAGCCTTCCAAACCAACCGAAACCTGCTCGGCAACCGCGAATGTAGGATGTTTTCAAAGCCGCAACTCGAAATTTACGCCGACGACGTGAAATGTTCCCACGGAATGACTACCGGCCAGTTGGACGAAAATGCGCTGTTTTATATGCGCTCGCGCGGGATTCCGCACGACGAGGCCGTCCTGCTGCTGAAATTCGCCTTTATGAACGACGTGATTCAGGGCGTTGAAGTAGAAGGCCTGCGCGAAAGGCTGAAAATGCTTGTCGAGAAACGTTTCCGCGGCGAACTTGCCACTTGCCGGGGCTGCTGCTGAGTTTCGGAACGCAGGCGACAGGCCGTAATTCAACTGAAACGCGAATATAGCGCATTTTCCTGAAAATTACCCTACTTTTACGCCCTATTTTTTTAAATCTAAATAAAAATCTTATGACAAATTTAAAATTTTTTACAGAGGCTCAAATTCAGGAACTGACCGAAGCAGGCCGCTACCGCACTGCACGCGCCTACCTGTCGGCATTCAACAAGTTAAACACATTCCTTGGCCGCGAAGCCGACTTCTGCGATATCTGCTACGAGGCGATGAAAGGCTTTGAACTCTGGATGCAGACAGGCTGCCTCCTTCCAAACACAACTTCGTTTTATATTCGTAACGTAAGGGTTATTTACAACAAGGGCGCAAAAGCCGGCGTTTTTGTTACCGACAGCACCATAAACCCTTTCAGCGGGGTTTACACCGGCGTTGCCAAGACAGCCAAGCGGGCTTTGGAAGAGGGGGAAATCCATAAGATGGTGGAGGCTGTTGGGGAAGAGTTTAAAGACTTTAAAAACGAGAGAGTCTGTAAGGACTGTCAGGACAAGAAGGTTGTTAAGGATAATAGAAACTGCAAAAGCAAAAGCAAAAGCAAGAAAAACCGCGAAGAAAAAAACGCCCTGCTGCTGTTCCTTTTCTGCTTTTTCGCGCAGGGAATGCCTTTTGCCGACGCTGTTTTGCTGAAAAAGAAGGCTGTTGTCGGCGATGCCGCTATCGTTTACCGACGGCGGAAGACAGGGAAAGAGGTTGTTGTCTTCCTGACCGAGCCGATGCGCCGGATTATGGACTGTTTCGCCGCTGAAACGCACAACTCGCCTTATGTGTTTCCTTTTGTGAAGGATGTTCGCGACAGTCGGGACGAGTACCGAAAATATACCGTCGCTCTTACAAACCAGAACCGGCGGTTGAAAGCAGTTTGCCGTATGGCAGGACTGGAAAAGCCGGTATCGACGCACGTTGCGCGGCACTCGTGGGCTTCTGCGGCTTACAATAATAATATTCCCGTAAGCACGATATCGGCATCGCTCGGCCATTGCAGCGAAAAAACCACGCAGATTTACCTTGACATGATGAATTCGGGAGCGATAGCGATGGCAAATAAAGCCATTGCAGACATATTTTTTAATAGGAAATTGAAAAAATGATAAAATATTTGTCAAATATTGCGTATTTTAAAAAATAACTGTATCTTTGCACAATCCGTTTGTCACTACGTAAGTGACAAATAAAGGGATAAGTTAAACTTGTTTTTTTATTTTTCACAGGACAAAGGTATGAATGATTTTTGACGCAATTTATTTCATAAAGCGACAAAATTATATCATAAAACGACAAAATTTATATAACTGTATTTTTTCAGTTATATTTTGTTGAGCCTTATGTCTTTTACAGTGCAATTAAAATGCTTCTTGGCAAAAATGTATATCTGAATTCCTGACGAAAATCCTGCAAGTTCGGCTATTTCCAACATCGTTTTGTTGCTTTCCGTCAATTCGCGGTAAATAAGTTTTTTACGCTGTTCTAAAATCCATTTTTGAGGCGTCAGGCCAAAAATGCGCTTAATATTGCGGCGCAATGTGGTCGTCGTCATATTGAGAGCATTTGCCAACTCTTTGACCGTAAACAGGCGGTTGCTGTATTGAATAATTCTTGCCGTGAAATCATTGTCGAGAAGCGATGTCCGAGGCGAGTTTTGCCTGTTCGCTGGCGCAAAAAACTGTTCAAACTTGTCCGGAAATAACAGGAATATAAGAGCAATTATTTGCATCAAAATATACGTGATGTAAGATTTGCAAGATATGCTGCCGTTTTCTATCAGTTTCAGAAAATTATAAACAGTTACTTTTAACAAACTTTCCATTTCAAGGATAAGCGGTTCATTATCACCTGTTTGTGGCGAGGATGTTAAAATTTTGTTTCTGATACAATGGCATAAATTGTCGCTGATTATGAACTGCTCATTTAAATAAAGGCACAGCAAATTACTGTCTTTCACGGCATAAAAATTGAAAACAGTGTTTGGAATTATAAAAAATTCATTTTTCCTGACCGTTTTTGTTGGGCAGTCATTTATTGACATTTCAATCTCGCCTTTTGTCAGAAAAGCGAGCGCAATATTATTCGGGCGGTGAGTAAATTTATCGCCCCGGCTGCATTTGAAAATCTCGAAATAGTTTTTGAGACTGTCATCCTCATTAGGCTTATCCGGAAGGTTGTTTTTACCGGATAATTTTAGTTTTTTTGTGTTCATACATTGAATGTTTTAAATATAAAAGCAAAAATTCCCCTACCCGTCAAATCATTAAGATTCGAGGGCTTTTATGAAAATTAAAAAAACATTCAATAGGCGGTAAATCCGCCCTGTTTAAAGTGCATTTGACTTATCGAAAAGACAAAAGATTCATCTCCCCTGTTTTGTCACTTACGTAGTGACAAACGGAAATGAAAAGTGTATGAACGACGAAAAACGAACGGTTAAATTGCGGATAATAACGCTCTTAACGATATGGGCGGCGATTCCTGCCGGGGCTGCGATACAGCCTCAGCAGGCCTTTGCCGGCCGGTTTTTCGTGAGTGAAGGGGCTGGGGTTTTTATCGAAAGCGGGACTCGGATGAATGTGGACGGTGAGGGCCTTGTGTGGGGCGGCGGTGGTGGCGAAAGCGAAAATAAGACTGTAAGGCTTAAAGGCTTTAAGAGCGGGAACAGGAAAGTTAGGATTGTGAAAACCTGTTCTGAAAAAGAATCGCCGGCCGCCTGCTGTCAATTATCAGTGAAACCGGCTTCGGGGGCGGGGAATCGCGATTCTTGGCTCCGGGGCCGCGAGAAGGTCTGTACCTGTTCGCATCAGGTCAGGAAATTTTACGCAGCCGCATGCTGGCAGCAGAACTGTTATGCTTTGGCGCTTTCAACGAAAGTGGAGCGAATTACTTATTCCTTTTCTGCCCGGTTTTGCTGCCGGGGGCGGCAC
>JAISUN010000007.1 GCA_031272085.1 Dysgonamonadaceae bacterium
GTCAATTTGACTACCGGCAAATACGGAACGCAACCGGGCAGACAACTCGACGCAATCAGCGCTTCGGCCTCAAAAGACGCTTCCGGAAAAATTCATATCACATTGGTAAATATCGATCCGTCGAAAACTCAAGCGCTTGAAACCGAACTGCGCGGCGTATCGGCTAAGAAAATAACCGGTAAAGTGCTGACATCAGCGAAATTGCAGGATTTCAATTCGTTCGACAAGCCTGAAACAGTCGGCGTGAAAGATTTTAAAGATTTTAAACTTCAAAACGGAAAAATTTCCGTAAATTTGCCCTCAAAATCAGTGGTTTTACTGGAAATTGAGTGATATGTTAGAAAATTTGAAAAAACATGTTTTTGACGCCAATATTGCGCTTGTAAAGCACGGTTTGGTAATCTTTACGTGGGGAAATGTCAGCGGAATCGACCGCGGGGCGGGCTTGGTGGTAATCAAGCCTTCCGGCGTTTCATACGACGCGATGAAAGCCGACGATATGGTCGTTGTCGATTTGGAGGGCAGGGTAGTGGAAGGAAAACTTAAACCTTCGTCCGATACTCCCACTCATCTTGTTTTGTACAAGGCGTTTACGGAAATCGGCGGCATAGTTCATACTCATTCGACTTATGCAACGGCTTGGGCGCAGGCGGGACGCGATATTCCGAATATAGGAACAACTCACGCCGACTATTTTCACGATGCGATTCCATGCACCGAAGATATGACCGAAGCAGAGGTAAAAGGCGCTTACGAAGCGGAAACAGGCAATGTCATCGTCCGCCGTTTCGCCGCGCTTAACCCGGTTCATACTCCCGGAGTTTTGGTCAAAAACCACGGCCCTTTCGCTTGGGGGAAAGACGCTCACGATGCGGTTCACAATGCGGTTGTCCTCGAACAGGTCGCTAAAATGGCCTCGATTGCATACGCGGTTAATCCATCGCTGACGATGAATCCCTTATTGATAGAAAAGCATTTCAGCCGTAAACACGGCCCCAATGCTTATTATGGACAAAAATAAATTAAAAAAATAAAAAACAATGTACAAAAATTCACAAATCTGGTTTGTAACGGGAGCGCAACTCCTGTATGGCGGCGACGCTGTCGTCGCGGTGGACGCTCATTCCACCGAAATGGTCAAGGGTTTGAACGATTCAGGGAATCTGCCATTGAAAGTGGTTTACAAAGGCACCGTCAATTCTTCTGCGGAAGTGGCGAAAACCTTTTCCGACGCGAATAACGACCCGACTTGCGTCGGCGTAATTACCTGGATGCACACTTTTTCGCCCGCGAAAATGTGGATTCACGGGCTGAAAGATTACCACAAGCCGCTCCTGCACTTGCATACGCAGTACAACGAGAAAATCCCGTGGAATACGATGGATATGGATTTTATGAACCTCAACCAGTCGGCGCACGGCGACCGCGAATTTGGCTTTATCACAAGCCGTTTGCGCAAACCGCGGAAAATTGTTGTCGGTTATTGGAAAGATAAATCGACGCAAGAGAAAATTGCAGTCTGGATGCGGGTTTGCGTGGCTTGGGCCGACTCTCAAAATATGCGGATAATCCGTTTCGGCGACAATATGAACAATGTTGCTGTTACCGACGGCGACAAGGTAGAGGCCGAAATTCGTCTGGGTTATCACGTTGATAATGCGCCTATTGCAACTCTCGTGCCTTATGTCGATGCTGTTACCGAAGCCGAAATTGACGCACTTATAGCCGAATACGCAAAAATTTACGATTTTGCCGACGATTGCAAGCCCGGCGCTGAAAAACATCAATTTGTCCGCGACGCGGCGGCGCAGGAAATCGGACTTCGCCGTTTTCTCGAAGAGAAAGGCGCAAAAGCCTTTACCACAAGTTTCGACGAACTCGAAGGAATGAAACAGTTGATGGGTTTTGCCAGTCAGCGGCTTATGGCCGAGGGCTACGGTTTTGGAGCCGAAGGCGACTGGAAAACCGCCGCTCTGGTGCGCACAATGTGGGTTATGGGACAGGGTTTGCCGGGCGGACAGTCCTTCCTCGAAGACTATACCCTCAATTTCGACGGCGCAAATTCTTCGATTTTGCAGGCTCACATGCTCGAAATCAACCCCGAAATTGCCGGAAACCGTCCGCGTATCGAGGTGCATTTTCTCGGCATCGGCGACGCCCGCACCTGCGCCCGACTTGTATTTCAGGCACATTCCGGCGAAGGCATTGCCGCAACAGTTATTGATATGGGCAACCGTTTCCGAATGATTGTAAATAAGGTTAAAGTGATTGACCCTCAACCGCTTCCGAAACTTCCGGTTGCTTGCGCCCTTTGGATTCCGCAGCCTGATTTCGAGGTTGGAGCCGGAGCGTGGATTATCGCCGGCGGCACTCATCATTCGAGTTTCTCGTATTCTCTGAAAGTGGAACATCTCGAAGATTATGCGGAAATTGCTGATATTGAGTTGCTTACAATCGACGAGAAAACTACTGTTCAGGATTTCAAGAAAGAAATCCGCACCAACGAGGTTTATTATCTGTTAAACAAGGCTTTACAGTGATTTTTTTCCGCGTTTTTCCGGTTTTCAACCAGCCCGAAAAAGACGGCGGTTACGGCAGCGCAAATAAGGAATAACATCCTCCGGTATTCCGTTAACATTAAACACAAGTGGAAAATGAAAAAAATAACGCTCTTTTTTTTAGTTGCCTGGATAAACGTAATTTTCGGCTTCGATGTTTTTCCGCAAACCGCCGATTTCCAATCATGGGCTGAAACTCCGCCAATGGGCTGGAATTCGTGGGATTGCTACGGCCCGACGGTCGAAGAACACGAGGTAAAAGCAAATGCCGATTATATGGCAAAACATCTTAAAAAGTACGGCTGGGAGTACATTGTGGTCGATATTCGCTGGTTTGTGGAAAACGACAAGGCGGGCGGATATAATCAGACCGACCCGCGCTATGTTATCGACGAATACGGCCGCTATTTGCCTGCCGTAAACCGCTTTCCGTCAGCCGATAAGGGCGCAGGATTCAAGCCCTTGGCCGATTATGTCCATAAAAAAGGCTTGAAATTCGGAATCCATATTATGCGGGGAGTGCCGAAAATCGCTGTGGAATGCCGGTTACCTGTAAAAGGAACAGATATTTCTGCCGACCAAATCTATTCACCCGAAATGCAATGCGCTTGGTTAAAAGACAATTACACGATAAAAGACGTTGCAGGCGGACAGGAATATTACAATTCGATAATCGAACTCTATGCCTCGTGGGGAGTAGATTTTCTGAAAGTTGACGACCTTTCGCACCCGTATCATAAGACGGAAATTGAGATGATTCGCAAGGCAATCGACCGTTGCGGACGAAAAATAGTGTTGAGCATGTCGCCCGGCGAAACTCCGGTCAGCGAGGCGCAACACGCTGCCGCACACGCAAATATGTGGCGGATGGTCGATGATGTTTGGGATACTTGGGGGCATCTCGCGCACCTGATGAAAGTCGCCGAATCGTGGTACCCCTATATCTCGCCCACATGGCCTGATTGCGATATGATTCCGCTTGGACGCATTTCCATTCGCGGCGAGCGCGGAACCGACCGAATGACGCGTCTGACGCCCGGTGAGCAGGTTTCGCTGATGACATTTTTCGCTATTTTCCGCTCGCCCCTGATATTTGGAGGCGATTTGCCGAGCAATGACGCCTTTACCCTCTCATTATTAACGAATAAGGAAGTTTTGAAAATGCACCGCGAAAGTAGGGAAGTCCGCCATATCGACAATATTGTTACTTCCCGAAATGCAAAAACAGGCGAACGCTACATCGCAGTTTTCAATACTTCGGAAGAAAACAAGGATTTTGATATTGACTTGATTAATAAGGGATTAATTCAATCGTCAAAAGTGAAGGCAACCAATCTTTGGACAAAAAAGGAAGTTAAGATTGAAAACGGGCGGCTTAAAGCATCGCTTAAAAAACACGAATCTATATTATTGAAAATAAAGGAAATATGAAAAAGAAATTTTTAATCATCACAACGCTAATAATTGTCAATTTTCAATTTTCAATTCTCAATTTATTTGCGGATTATCCGATTCAGCAGGTAAAGTTGAAAAATGTGGAATTGACCGACAATTTCTGGCTTCCGAAGATACGGACAGTACAGGAAAAGACTATCGCATACTCGTTCGCCAAGTGCGAAGAAGAAGGCAGAATGACGAATTTTGTTACCGCCGGCGATGTTATTCGCGGAAAACAGAAGCGGGGCGAGGCAAAAGCGCTCGGCAAAATGGTTTTCGACGATACCGACGTTTATAAAACTATCGAAGGAGCGGCCTATTCGCTGATAAATGCACCTAATCCGCAGTTAGACAAATATTTGGATTCTGTTATAACGCTTATTGCATACGCGCAGGAACCCGACGGCTATTTGGCGACTTGGCGCACTATCAATCCGAAAAAGCCGACTTCCAACTGGGTAAGGTCGGGCGGCGGACGTTGGTTTGATTTGGGTTCGAGCCACGAACTCTATAATGCCGGACATCTTTACGAGGCGGCGTCGGCGCATTATTGGGCTACCGGAAAGCGCAATTTCTTGGATATCGCCCTGAAAAATGCCGATTTATTGGTCAAAACGTTTATGACAGAGCCTGTTAGTAACCTTCATCTCGAATTTCCCGGGCATCAGATTGCAGAAACCGGCTTGATAAAACTTTGGCAAATAACCGGTAAACAGGAGTATTTGCAACTTGCCAAGCAGTTTTTGGACAATCGCGGGAAAACAAATATTCAGGGACGCGAGGCCTATCGTCAAGACCATAAGCCGGTTATAGAGCAGGACGAGGTTGTCGGACACGCCGTCCGCGCCGTGTATATGTATGCCGGAATGACCGATATTGCGGCGATTTACGGCGATTCGGCCTATCGTGCGGCTATCGAAAAACTTTGGTATAATATGACCGGCAAAAAAATGTATATTACCGGCGGACTTGGCGCGTTGCACAACGGCGAAGCCTTCGGCAAAAATTACGAACTGCCCAATCTGACCGCTTATGCCGAAACTTGCGCTGCCATTGGCGGCGTTTACTGGGCGGAAAGGATGTTCCGTTTAAGCGGAAATGCGCGTTATTTCAATGTTTTGGAACGTATGCTTTATAACGGAGTAATCGCCGGAATATCCGAGTCGGGAACCGAATTTTTCTATTGCAATCCGCTTGCGTCCGACGGCAAATACCGATTTAATCAGGGTTTGCTTACGCGCGGGGCGTGGTTCGACTGCTCCTGTTGCCCGACAAACCTTATCCGTTTTTTGCCCTACGTGCCGAATCTGATTTATGCAACCCAGACGCCCCTTTCAGGGGGCAGGGGGGCAATTTATGTAAATCTTTTTATTGCCAACAAAGCGAAAATCGAGTTGGGAAGCCGGATTATCGACATCGAACAAAAGACCGATTATCCATGGAACGGGAATGTTGAAATTGCGGTTAATCCCGACAAACAGACGGAATTTACGGTGAAAATCCGCATTCCGTCGTGGGTTCGCAACGAAATTGCGGAAGGCGGGCTGTATCACTATTCCAACGAAAAAGGCAGCAAGGCGTATTCCGTAAAAATCAACGGGAAAGCGCTTGGGACGGCCAA
>JAISUN010000033.1 GCA_031272085.1 Dysgonamonadaceae bacterium
TTTTCCGTCTTTCTCGCTGATTTCCCGCAATGTGTAAGGCACTGCCAGCACGGGCGGGCAGATGGTTTGCGCCGCGCTCCAACTCTTGTTGATTTCGCGAGTTTTCGTTTCGCTCAATCTTTCCCGTTCGTTTATCAGACTCATAATGATAAACGAAGGAATGAGCAGGACGAGGCTTAAAAAGCCTATAATAAAGCCTTTAAGCGTTAGCGACTGCGAGAATTTCTTAACGTCGTCGATTACCTGACCTGAATAGTTTTCGGTTGCAAGATTTTCTTTTTTTCCTTTTTCCGGTTCCATTTTTTTGATTTTTTTGAAGTTAATAATTTATTTTATTCTTAATTCTTAATTCAAAAGTACTCTGCATTTCAAAGTAAAAAATCCAAAAAAAAAATTACTGACTGCCGAGAAGTTTTTCGAGCGCGCCGATATGTTCTTTGAAAGCGGCGCTGCCGATGCCGGTAATCGAATAGCGGGTATTGGGCTTGCGACCGACAAACTTTTTTATCGAGGCGATGTAACCCGCCTCTTCGAGCGTTCGGAGGTGGCTGGCGAGGTTGCCGTCGGTCAATCCGAGCAGTTCCTTCAAGCGGTTGAAATCTTCTGCATCGGTAACCGACAGCGCCGCCATTATGCCAAGCCGAATGCGGCTGTCGAAAATTTTATTCAGATTTTCGATGATGCTCATTTTGCAGCCGTTTTGCGGTTATATTTGAAATATATCCAGAGTCCGAAAACGATGTGCAGCAATCCGAAACCCGTAGCCCACCACAAAACCGAATCGAGGGTTGCTGCTACGACGTGGACGTATGAATCTGCCCAGCGAAAAATGCGCCGTCCCATCGACAACATTCCAGCCAGACCGGTCGCAATTTCGCAAAGTCCGAGCCAGTGCAGTTCGTTGAACGTGAATTTCGATGCATTAACCAATGCTAAACCGTAGAAAATCAGCGAGAAAAGGAAGGCGAAGCGCACGCGCCCGCAGTACAGGAAAAACAGCGCAACAACCGCGCCGACCGCGAGGGGTAGCAAAAAGTTGTAGAGCGTATGTCCCGCCGTTTTGCCGAAAACGTTTTCGCCATTCGCTTTGGCGGTGCGCCACGACGAAACGGCGATTATCAGGACGGCAAGCACAAGGATGGCGGCGAGAGTCAGGAAAATTGTCTGCACAAGCGGCTGCCAGGTTTCGTGGGCAAATCCGAATTCTTTGCGCATCAGACGCCAGAGAAAAGCCGAGCCGAGGCTTGCGACAAGTCCCGCGCCAAAAACCCCAAGCCCGTTGACGCTTCGGAATTTCGTCGCCTTTTCCATCGTTTCCTTGATGTATTCGAGGTCTTTACAGTAATCAGTCATAATTTTTTAATAAATTAAAAAGAACTTTGCGCTGCAAAGGTAAAGTGTTTTTTTTGGAACAAAAAATTTTTTTTGAGGGAAATTTTATGATTTAACAGTAATTAACTAAAATTCGATAATATTGCCCTAAAATTAGATATATTTAACTTTATATACCAACTTCTTCGCTTTTCAAATAACAGCCAAGCCCGCCGCCGTAAAAAATCCATTTTCCCCACTTTCAGCCCATTTTTATCATCAATTTTCCCATTTTTTAATGATTTTTAACAAGATTCGCAAAATTTTAGCCAATTTAATCAAAAAATCATTATTTTTGTGCAAACAAATTTATTATGGAAACTCTTTTTAAGGACAGAAAGTTGCTGCTCTCAACATTCTTGATTTTATTTTTTGCCGCGGGCGCGTTTGCCGAAGACGGAAGCCGCCTCTGGTTGCCGTCGGAAAAAAATTATGACGCCGAAGTTACCGCAAACGTTCAGAATCCTACGGTAGATATTGCTGTGCGCGAACTGCGGTCGCAGTGGAACGGCGCTCCGGTCAGGTTAATCCTCGAAAGAGCCAGACGGCGGCGCAAGGCCGACGACGGTTTCGGAATAATCGGCAACCGGACGCGCGGTGTTACAATAGAGGCGAATACCCCGCAGGGACTGCTTTACGGCGCATATCACCTGCTGCGCCTCCAACAGACCGGCGAGGACGACGGACATATCTACATCTCGGAATCGCCCGCTTACGATTACCGAATCCTGAATCATTGGGACAACCTCGACGGCTCGATAGAGCGCGGATATGCCGGAAAATCGCTCTGGCAATGGGACGAACTGCCCGACGTAGTTTCGCCGCGGTACGAAGAATACGCCCGCGCCAACGCTTCGATAGGAATCAACGGCGCCGCCCTGAACAACGTAAACGCAAATCCCATTTTCATAACAACGGAATATTTGAAAAAAGCGGCCGCAATAGCCGATGTTTTCCGTCCTTACGGGATAAAAACCTTCCTGTCGGTCAATTTTTCGTCGCCCGTACTGATTGGCGGACTTGAAACTTCCGACCCGCTGAACGCCGACGTCCAGAAATGGTGGAAAGACAAGGCCGACGAGATTTACCGCCTGATTCCCGATTTCGGAGGATTTTTGGTGAAGGCCAACAGCGAAGGCCAGCCCGGCCCGCAGGATTTCGGACGCACCCACGCCGACGGAGCCAATATGCTGGCCGAAGCCCTGAAACCCCACGGCGGAATAGTGATGTGGCGGGCTTTTGTATATGCCGCCTCCGGCGACGACCGCGCCAAACAGGCCTACGACGAATTTACCCCGCTCGACGGACAATTCCTTGATAATGTTATAATTCAGGTAAAAAACGGGCCAATCGACTTTCAGCCGCGCGAACCGTTCAGTCCGCTGTTCGGAGCGATGAAATACACGCCCCTGATGATTGAATTTCAGATTACGCGCGAATATCTCGGACAGTCGCGACAGTTCGCCTACCTTGCGCCCCTGTACTCCGAATGTCTGCAAGCCGATACATATTGCGAAGGCGAAGGCAGTACAGTGGCCAAAGTTACTGCCGGACACATTTACCGCCAGCCGTTTACCGCCATTGCAGGCGTGGCAAACACCGGCAGCGACGCCAACTGGACAGGCCACCCGCTCGGACAGGCCGACTGGTATTGCTTCGGCCGTTTAGCATGGAATCCCGATTTGACGCCCGAACAGATAGCCGACGAATGGCTGAAACAGACATTTACAACCGATTCCGCTTTTGTGGAACCGGTTAAGCGCATGATGCTCGCATCCCGCGAAGCGATGGTCAATTATATGATGCCGCTCGGACTGCATCATCTGTTTGCGTGGAACGAGCATTACGGCCCCGAACCCTGGTGCTACGTGCCGGGAGCGCGTGCCGACTGGCTGCCGTCGTACTATCACAAGGCCGATACCGTCGGGATTGGATTCAACCGCAGCGAAACAGGCAGCCGCGCCGTCTTCCAGTATTATTCGCCTCTGCGCGAAACGTTTAATGACATTGAAACCTGTCCCGAAGAATACTTGCTTTGGTTTCACCACGCGCCTTGGGATTACCGGATGCACAGCGGCCGGACGCTTTGGAGCGAACTCTGCTACCGCTATCAGGCGGGGGTTTATGCCTGCCGCGAATTTCAGAAGGTTTGGGACAAGATAGAGCCGTATATCGACCACGAACGGTTCAGCGACGTACAGTCGCGCCTGCGACAGCAAACGGCCGATGCAACGTGGTGGAAAGACGCTTGCGTACTGTATTTCCAGAAGTTTTCGCGCCGCCCTATTCCATACGAATTAGAACGTCCGATTCACAACATAGAATAAAAATTGTTACATAAACAAAAATCTTTGTAACATTTTTGGGGCATTATTTGTAAATCTTGCCCTAACTTTGCAGCGGATTAAGGTTAAAACACGATTCACTGAAAATTTATTTGGAAAATACTATTATATAAAATAAACAACAATAACAAAAATGTTTTTTATGAAGAAAGTAAATAACGTGAAAAACAGATGGCTCACAAGCCTCCTTGCTTTATTAATGCTCCCCGTTGTTTCATTCGCTCAAACCCGCGCTGTGTCGGGGGTTGTTACGGACGACAAGGGCGAGACGCTTGCAGGAGTCAACGTCGCGGTAGTCGGCACAAGCGCCGGCACAGCCACCGACATTGACGGAAAATACACACTAAACGTCGCTCCCGACGCGCGATTGACCTTTTCTTACATAGGTTATGTCCCGCAGACAATCGGCGTACAAGGCAAAACGACAATTAACGTTACGCTGGCCGAAGACAGCAAGTTGCTCGACGAAGTAGTGGTTATCGGCTACGGCACCATGAAAAAGAGCGACCTGACCGGCGCAGTGTCATCGGTTAAGAGCGAGGCTATCGAAAAGTCCGTTCCTACCTCGATTGACCAGGTTTTGCAGGGACGGGCTGCCGGCGTGCAGGTTCAGCAAAACTCCGGTATGCCGGGCGCAACAACCTCAATCCGAATCCGAGGCATCAGTTCGCTTAACGGACTTGCCGACCCAATCTACGTGATTGACGGAGTGGTAATTGAGGGCGGCTCGCAAAACGGTATCGCGACCAACCCTCTTGCCTCAATCAACCCTGCCGACATCGTTTCGATGGATATTCTGAAAGACGCATCGGCAGCCGCTATCTACGGTTCGCGAGGCAGCGGCGGCGTTATTATGGTAACAACTCGGCGCGGACAAAAAGGCGAAGCCAAAGTCAATTACAATGGATATGTAGGCTGGCAGCAACTTCCGAAACACCTTGACGTTCTGAATTTGCAGCAATATGCCGCTCACCGCAATGTTTTGGCCGAAAACGGAATGATTAACTACAACAATTATTTTGTACGTCCCGACCTTCTCGGCGAAGGCACCGACTGGCAAAGCGAACTGTTTACTAACGCATTTATGCAGAACCACCAGATTTCCATTGCCGGAGGAAATGAGGTCAGCACCTACAACCTTGGCGGCGGATATTCGAACCAGGACGGTATTGCAGCCGGTTCGGGCTTCAAACGCTTGAACTTGACCGGAAGTTTCGATGCGCAGGCTAAAAAGTGGCTAAAAACCGGAGTAAACTTCGCATTTTCAAACACTTACCAGGAATTGACCGTTTCCGACCAGTCATTGGTTCAAGTGGCTATTCGTACCACGCCCGATGTGCCTGTCCGCAATGCTGACGGCAGTTTTGCCGCTTCCGACGAGCAGTTTATGCCGACCAACCCTATGGCTATGGCAATGCTGATTGACAACAACAACGAATCGTACGGAATACGCGGAAACACCTACCTCGAAATCACTCCCGACTTTCTTAAAGGATTGAAATTCAGGAGCGAACTTTCGATTGATTTCAACACGTCCAACGGCTACCGTTTCCAGCCGACTTACAGCCTGTCGCAGACGCAGTTCAGCGAAACAAACGACGGCCGTTATACCAAAAACTACTCCAAATTCTGGGGCTGGTCAAACGTGCTGACTTACGACCGCACTTTCAGCGATATTCACAAACTGACTTTAATGGTCGGCGAAGAAGCGCAGAAAAACAAATGGTCGTATTTAATGGGGCTTCGCAACGGCTTTCCAACAAACGGCTCAACCGATTTGACGCTTGGCGACGCTACTACGGCCGCCAATGACGGCAGTTCGGGAGCAGGCTCAAACCTCGGATTTTTCGGACGTTTGTTCTATTCGTACAATGATAAATACTTATTGACAACTACCGTAAGGCGCGACGGTTCGAGCAATTTCGCTCCCGGACATCAATGGGGAACATTCCCTTCATTAGCGCTGGCTTGGCGTATTTCGGAAGAATCGTTCCTGAAAGACAATTCCACAATCAACAACCTTAAACTCCGCCTCGGCTGGGGAATAGTGGGAAATCAAGGCGTGCCTGACAAATATTCTTGGCTGATGCGTTACGGCGTACAGACAAGTAC
>JAISUN010000067.1 GCA_031272085.1 Dysgonamonadaceae bacterium
AATAAAAGACGAGATAGGCGAAGACCCGAAAAACCTTTTACCCATGTTGGTTGATGTCATTGTAAGTGTTACAACCAATAAAACGCCCGAACAAATACAGTCGATATTTGATGAAAAAATTTATTTAGGGTACAAAATAGATGATAACGACAATGAATTACTTTGTTCTTCATTGATAGAGAGTAACAAAGAAAATTGGGTTAAAAAATATATATTGTATTTTCACTTAATATATGAAAATCAATTGATATGTGAAAATACTAACAAGAATATAATTGCTTTATCGTTGGATAATGGTTTAGAACTTTGGCAATTCTCCATATCCGATTTTCCGCCATACATTGATTTGGGACGTCAAAAAGAAGCAGAAATTAAACAAATTCTGGGAGTTTTCGATAATATTTTGTGGGTGCATATAAGTGCGTTTTGGCTAATTGGAATAGACATCGAAACAGGAAAATTAGTCCACAAAATAGAAAATGTGATGAGAGGCGACAGCAGTCATAATTTTTTGGATACAACAAACGGCGTCATTAAAACATTAGTATATAATTGCTATACCGAATTTGACTTGAAAACTTTACAGTTCAGCAAACAGATAATCGTTCAAAATAAAGAAAATATAAGATTCAGGGCAAGCAATTTTTACGAAAACGATAAGTATTTATATTTTTGCGGCTATTGTAACGATGATTTTTATATTCCCAACGTTTTCGGCATTTTCGACACCGAGAAAGCCAAAATAGTTTGGTACGAAACGACAAAAGACGATTTGGGTTATTTCTACAATCCGCCGCAAGCCAACGATAAACTGTTAGCAATTCTGGATGATAAGCATAATTTATTGATTTATGAAAGGGATGAACTTAAATGATAAAAAACAGTAAAATACTATTAATATTGCTGGCAGCCTTATTTGCCTGCCACGAGGAACAGACTATTCCTGTTGAAATAGATGTTTCTCTGCATATCGTTGATGATAACCACACTGCGCCGCTTTTTGTTTATATTGAGAATAATACAAGAAATGCAGACGGTTTTCAATGGACTTTTGAAGGCGGACAGCCGAAGTCATCAAGCCTGAAAAATCCCGATGCTGTGGTGTTTTCGCAGCCGGGCGACCACACAATTACTATAGAAGCGTGGAACGACGGCGCTCGTGCCGAAAAGTCATATACAGTGAGGGTTGACAGCGCAGTCGCAATAGATTTTGAAACGCAGGCGGAAATCAACAATTATGCTCCGGCAACTTTTCTTATAACCAACCATTCTACCGGCGGAAGTTCATATAAATGGACATTCGATGGCGGCTTGCCCGCATCTTACGAAGGACAGTATCCGCCGCCTGTCGTTTATGAAAACGAAGGAAAATACAGGATATTGCTTACAATAAACAACGGTAGCGCCGTTGTTTCAAAAACAAAAGAAATTGAAGTCGGAAAGCCACTTGACGCCTCATTTACAATAATCCCATCGTTTGAAGACCAAGACGATATGGAGGCCCCGCTTCGGGCAGGATTTGAAGTGTGGTTGCAAGGAGTTGAAAGCCTGAAATGGGAATGTCCCGGAGCCGTAATAACCAATCCGACTTCTGCCGAAGCAACCATGCTGTTTGAAAAAGAAGGAAAATACACCGTTTTTTTAGAAGTATCGAACAACAAAACAACAAAGCGAATTTCAGACGAAATAAGCGTTTTGCCAAACTCCAACTTGCGCACCCATAAAGATATACATCTGGGAATCAATACGGCAAAAGAAACAAAAGGCGCATTTTATTCCACAAAATTAAGAAAAATATTTAAAGCCTCCGAAATAAACGAAAACAACGGTAATCAGATAGACATTGTGTATTTTGGATTGAACAGCGCATTTTCGTACAACCGTTTTGTTTCGCCAAACGAGTTGGACGAAACAACATTTTCCGACATACCGAACGCAAGTTACACCCATTTCATAAATAAAACGGAATCGTGCGATATAAAATTGAGCGCAGAGCAGTTTGATGCAATGACGACAGACGCCCTTTTACGTGATTTGCCGATTTATGAAGCCAATTGTGGCGATGATTTTTTTTCGATGCAACAACTTCCGCGTGTAGTCCTGTTTGAAACCGCCGACCGGCGAAAAGGCGCCATTCTGGTTAAACAGGCAATAAGCGACGGAACGACAGGCTCTTACATAATTGTTGATATTAAAGTTCAGAAAAATGATTAGACGAATTGGAATAACAGGTTTTTTGCTGCTATGTACATTGGCTGTCAATGCGCAAAGTTTTAATATCGAAGACATTAAAAATATGTTCGGGAAAGGCAATCCTTTGAAACTGACAGGAGGTTTTTCTGCCAACTCAACATTTAATGCCGGAAGTGAAGACTTGGCACGCGACCCTTTTGTTTATTACCTCAACGGCAATATCAACCTGAACATTTACGGCAATATCAATCTGCCGTTTTCGTTCAGCCTTACCAATTCAGGCACGAGTTACAAACTGCCGTCAAGCCCCAACCGGTTAAGCATACATCCATCGTATAAATGGATTACCGGACATATTGGCGACGTTTCTATGACTTTTTCTCCATATACGCTTAACGGGCATATTTTTACAGGCGCCGGAGTAGAACTGTCGCCCGACGGCTGGGAATTTGCCGCCATGTACGGACGATTGCTCAAAGCAGTAGAATACGACGAGGCACAACCCGCTTTTCTTCCGACCTATAAACGAATGGGATATGGATTTAAAGCCGGAAGACAGGCGGAAAAATACCGGATTTCAATTAATGTTTTCGATGCAAAAGACAATGTTTCTTCTTTGATTACTCCGCCCGACAGCCTTGGGGTAACTCCAATGGAAAATCTTGCCGGAAGCGTTACATTCCTTTACAAACCTGCGCAATTTATCGAAATCAGCGGCGAATACGGATTAAGTTTGCTGACTTTGGATACCCGTTCGCTTGCAGAAAACAGGGACGGAATAATGGGAATGTGGAACGCAAGCAATATGTCATCGACTTATTACAAGGCTTTCAAGGCGCAAATAAATTATGTGGGCGAAACCAACCGCTTTGGGATAGGATGCGAACGTATCGACCCCGGATATAAAACCTTGGGCGCCTATTATTTTGCAAATGATTTGGAAAATATTACCCTGAATGCTTATCAGGCTTTTCTGCAAAACAAAATGAATATTAATTTAAGTCTGGGCTACGAACGCGACGATTTGGATAATGCCAAAGCAAGCGCATCGTCGCGAATAGTCGGCTCGGCAAATGTTACTGTTATGCCGAATGAGCGTATCAATGCAAACCTGTCGTATTCCAACTTTCAAACATATACTAATGTCCGCTCGAATTTTGAATTGATAAATCAGGAAAACCCTTTGGATAAACTTGACACACTGAATTTTGTACAGTTAAGCCAGTCTGCAAATCTGAATGTAAATATAATTACGCGGAAAAACGAAGCGCAATCTCACAGCCTCAATATCAATCTGTCGTATCAGGATGCGGCAAATAAACAGGGCGGAGTTTATCATATCGGAAGCGTTACCGAAATGATAAATGCAATGGCGGCTTACTCGTGGACTTTTCTTAAATCAGGCTTAACGCTGAACGGAGCAGTAAATCTTAACAACAGCAAAATCCTGAACGGAAACACATTAACCTGGGGTCCGACTTTGGGGGCATCAACCCGACTTCTCAAAAAGAAAATAAATCTTTCCGGTTCGCTTTCCTATAATGCAGGAAGTTTGGAAGGAGTTAAGCAAAACGAAGTATTTCTGTGTCGCATAAACAGTTCATATTCATTTCTCAAACGCCAAAGCCTTACACTTGCCTTCAACTATCAATGGCGGTCGGCATTTAATCGCCCCGGCGTCAATAATTCATTATTGACGCTCGGTTATACTTGCAGTTTTTGAGGTTTTACCTAATCCTAACATTTTTAACAGTTTCTATATTTTTACAAATTGATAATTTTTTTTTGTTTTTTTGTAACTTTTATATAGAATTTACGTTGAAAAAGAAGTATCTTTGCAAAAAATTGAAATGAGTTATTTGTACAGCGTAAAATGCAGCAAATCATAGAATTGGTTTCGTTACTAATTCATTACCGACAAAAAAATAATGCTGTATATCAGTTAATTTAGGTGGATTTTATTATTTTTATGAAGAAAATTGCCATAATATTTGGATTTCATTAAATAATGTATTACCTTTGCGGCAAAATAAGGTGGTGGGGGGCTTAAAGCCCTCTTTTTTCTTATATTATGCTCGAAAAGTCATACATATCGAAAATTGCAGACGATTTTCTGAACGGTTCGGAAAATTATTTGGTCAGCGTCGAGGTCAGCCCCGACAATGCCGTTGTCGTTACAATCGACAATGACAGAGGCGTTTCCATCGACGACTGCATCGCGCTGAACCGCTTTATAGAATCGAAACTCGACCGCGACGCCGAAGATTACGAACTCGAAGTCGGCTCGGCCGGAATCAGCCAGCCCTTCAAAGTCCTGCGGCAATATCAAAAAAACGTGGGCAAAGAAGTGGAAGTCCTGACAGTGGCGGGCAAAAAACTGACCGGAACGCTGAAATCGGCCGACGAAAACGGTTTTGTGCTGACTGTCGAGAACAAAGTGAAGCCCGAAGGGGCAAAAAGAAAGGTTTTGGTCGAAGAAGACCTGGCTTTTCGCTACGACGAGATTAAAAAAACAAATTATTTAATAAGATTTAAATAACAGAATAATATGGCAAGGAGAAAGCAGGAAGCAAATATGATTGAGACTTTTGCCGAGTTCAAGGAAAACAAGAATATCGACAGGACAACGCTCATCAGCATCATCGAAGAATCGTTCAGAAACGTTATCAGCAAGATGTTTGGTTCCGACGAAAACTACGACATCATTATCAACCCCGACAAGGGGGATTTCGAGATTTGGAGAAACCGCGAGGTTGTTCCCGATGCAGCGCTGAACAACACAAGCACCCAAATCAGTTTGACCGAAGCCCAGAAAATCGACCCCGATTACGAAGTGGGCGAACAGATAACCGACGAAGTGGATTTCGCCGGATTCGGCCGCCGCGCAGTGCTGAACTTGCGACAGGCGCTTGCCGCCAAAATCCTTGAACTCCAAAAGGACAATATTTACACCAAATATAAAGACCAGATAGGCCAAATCGTTTCAGGCGAAGTTTATCAGGTCTGGAAAAAAGAAGTCCTGCTGCTCGACGACGACGAAAACGAACTGATTTTGCCCAAGTCGGAGCAGATTCCGGGCGACTTTTTCAGGAAAAACGACACCCGCCGCGCTGTGGTTATTAAGGTTGACAATCAGAACAACAACCCCAAAATCGTAGTGTCGCGGACATCCAACCTCTTTATGCAGAGGCTGTTTGAATTGGAAGTGCCGGAAATCCACGACGGACTGATTACCATCAAGCGCATTGCCCGGATACCGGGAGAACGCGCCAAAGTCGCAGTAGAATCCTACGACGACCGCATCGACCCCGTAGGAGCCTGCGTAGGTATGAAAGGAGCGCGTATTCACGGCATAGTAAGGGAGTTATGCAACGAAAACATCGACGTTATAAACTACACTTCCAACACCGCCCTCTTTATACAAAGAGCATTAAGCCCGGCAAAAATTTCGTCCATCAAAATTCACGAAGACGAGAAACGCGCCGAGGTCTTCCTCCGTCCCGAAGAAGTATCGATGGCTATCGGTAAAAACGGGCTGAACATCAAACTCGCAGGTATGCTCACGGAATTTACCATCGACGTAATCCGCGACATCGACACCGGCGAAGACGACATCTACCTCGACGAATTCTCTGACGAAATAGAGATGTGGGTAATCGACCAGTTGAAGAGCATCGGTTGCACCACCGCCAAAAGCGTTTTGAGGATGAACCGCGAAGAAATCATAGAAAAGGCCGATTTGGAAGAAAGTACGGTTGACGACGTATTGCGCATCATCCAGGCCGAATTTGAAGAAGAATAAAATAATTTATGGCTATTAGAATAAATCAAGTTACACGTAATCTGAACGTGGGATTGACCACAATAGTGGATTTCCTGCAAAAAAAGGGCTTTCAGGTAGAAGAAAACCCCAACGCTAAAATCAGCGACCAGGAATATGAACTCCTTGTCAAGGAATTTGACAAGGATAAGAGCATTAAACTCCAATCCCAGAAAATGAGCCAGGAACGCCACCAAAAAGACACCAAACAGTCCCTGACCATAGAAGATTACGACAAAACAGAAAAAAAAGCAGAAGAAGTAAAAACCGAAATCCCGGAAGAGATTAAGCCGAAGTTAGTTACCGTCGGCCATATCGACCTGTCGGCCTTCGAGAAAAAAGGCCACGAACAGCCAAAACATCACGAAAAAGAAAAAGAAGCGCCTGCTCCTAAACCGGAACCGGAAAAAATTCCCGAAAAAGAGATAGTGCAAGAACCGGCCGCCGAAACGCCGAAAGAAAAGCCCGTTGAACAACCCGCTCCGGCCAAAGAACCGGTCGCAACGGCAGAACCTGCAAAACCGGCCGCCGCCGAACCCGAAAAAGAGCAGCCCGCAAAACCGGAACCTGCTCCTGAACAGCGTCCGGCAGAACCCCAACAGCAGCCCAAAGAGCCTGCAAAAGTCCAGCAGCCGCAACAGCCGCAGCAACGGCAGGGGGAAAACCAAAAAAAACAGGAAAAAGACAGAAATCAGAATCAAAAACAACAGCAACATAATAAACCCGCCCAGCAACAACAGGGAAAAGGCGGCGACAAACGCGACGACCGCCAAAAATCCCAAAACCAGCAGGGCAAACCGCAACAAAACCAGCAGAACCAGAAAAAAGACGAGAGCCAAAAACCGCAGGAAACCGCTCCCAAAAAGGTAGAAATATTCGAAACAAAAATACCTCAATTAACCGGTCCTACGGTCATAGATAAAATCGACCTCTCGGCCATCAACCAAAATACCCGCCCGAAGAAAAAGAGCAAGGCGGAAAAACGCCGCGAACGCGCCGAAAGGGAAAAAGAGCGCAAAGCAGCCGAACAGAAAAAAACTGCTCCACAAGATTCAAAAGGCGGAGCGCCGAAAAAAGACAGCCGTCCCACCCAAAACAAGCCGGGCGAAGGCGGAACAGGCGAAAAGAAAAAACGCCAGCGTTTTAATCCTAACGCCGTCGATATAAAAGAAGAAGCAAAGAAAATCCAACATAACGGCAAAAGAACAGACCGCCGCTCGGAAAGAGTCCGCAAACCGATAAAGAACGAAATCAGCGAAGAAGACGTTCAGAAGCAGGTTAAGGAAACTCTTGCCCGCCTGACCAACAAAGGCCAGAAAAAAGGAGCAAAATACCGCCGCGAAAAACGCGAAGCCGTTTCGCAACGCCAAAGCGAACAGCAAGAAATGGAAATGCAGGAAAGCAAAGTAATCAAACTGACCGAATTTGTTACAGCCAACGACCTTGCAACAATGATGAACGTTCCCGTAACCGACATCATCAAAACCTGTATGAGCATCGGCATTATGGTGTCGATAAACCAGCGCCTCGACGCGGAAACAATAAATATCGTCGCCGAAGAATTCGGCTACAAAACCGAATACGTCAGCGCCGAAGTAGTAGAGGCAATTACCGAAGACGTGGACAAGCCCGAAGACCTTGTCCCCCGCCCGCCGATTATTACTGTTATGGGACACGTTGACCACGGTAAAACCTCGCTCTTGGACAGCATCCGCAATACAAACGTGATTGCAGGCGAAGCCGGAGGCATTACCCAGCACATCGGAGCATACAAGGTAAAACTGCCCGACGGGCGGAAAATTACCTTCCTCGATACTCCCGGACACGAAGCATTTACCGCCATGCGTGCCCGCGGAGCCAGCGTTACCGACATCGCAATAATCATAGTCGCAGCCGACGACAGCGTGATGCCTCAAACCATTGAAGCAATCAACCACGCATCGGCGGCCGGAGTACCTATGGTATTTGCAATCAACAAGATAGACAAACCGGGAGCAAATCCCGACAAGATAAAAGAAGCCCTCGCCGGAATGAACTACCTCGTGGAAGAATGGGGCGGTAAATACCAGTCGCAGGACATCTCGGCCAAAAAAGGAATCGGAGTTCACGAACTGCTCGAAAAAGTGCTGCTCGAAGCCGATTTGCTCGAACTGAAAGCCAACCCCACGCGGAAAGCCGTCGGTTCGGTCATCGAATCCTCGCTCGACAAGGGACGCGGCTACATTGTAACAATGCTCGTCCAGAACGGAACCCTTCACCAGGGCGACATCGTTCTGGCAGGAACCCATTTCGGGCGCGTAAAGGCCATGTTCAACGAAAGAAACCAGAAAATCACCGAGGCCGGGCCTTCGGAACCGGTGCTGATTCTCGGATTCAACGGCGCTCCTACCGCCGGCGACACCATTCACGTGATGGAAACCGAACAGGAAGCCCGCGAAATAGCCACAAAACGCGAACAGTTGCAGCGCGAACAGGGCTTGCGTACCTCGGTGCGCGTTACCCTCGAAGATATTGGCCGCCGGATTGCCATCGGAAACTTCAAAGAACTCAACATCATCGTCAAAGGCGATGTGGACGGCTCTGTCGAAGCGCTTTCCGACTCGCTTATCCGCCTTTCTACCGAACAGATTAAGGTCAATGTCATCCACAAAGGCGTCGGCCAGATTTCGGAATCCGACGTTATTTTGGCAGCCGCATCCGATGCAATCATCGTCGGGTTCCAGGTTCGCCCCTCGGCGCAGGCACGCAAACAGGCCGAAAAAGAAGGCGTAGATATCCGCCTCTATTCCGTCATCTACAACGCGATAGAAGAAGTGAAAGCCGCTATGGAAGGCCTTCTCGAACCGGAAGTGAAAGAAGAAATTACGGGCAACGTAGAAATTTTGGAAGTGTTCAAGATTACCAAAGTCGGCTCGGTTGCAGGCTGTATAGTCCGCGACGGAAAAATAAAACGAGGCAACAAAATCCGCCTTATCCGCGACGGAATTGTGGTCTTTACCGGCGAACTCGGCTCGCTGAAACGTTTCAAAGACGACGTGAAAGAAGTTTCGCAGGGATTCGAGTGCGGACTTAATATCCTGAACTTCAACGATATAAAAGTCGGCGACATAGTAGAGGCATTTGAAGAAGTGGAGGTTAAGAAAACGCTATAAAATACGTATAGTTTGTAGGTTACTGGCTGTAAACTATTTATGAACTGGTTCGATATTGTAGTTTTTGTCTGTCTGGGAGCAGGATTGATAAAAGGCTTGCTCGACGGATTCATAAGGCAACTGATAGCCCTCATTGCCCTCTATTTGGCGTTTGTCTTTTCGGGCGCAGTGGCGGCTCTAATCCGGGAATTTGTCGAAACTCACTGGCATTTGCAGGCCGGAAATCCGGTTCCGCTCAACACGATATATTACATAATCGCTTTTGTAGTGATTATTTTTGTTACAAATATCATCGCCCGCTTTGCCGAAAAAATTATCAACTTTACCCCAATCGGGATTTTAAATAAACTTGCAGGCGGACTTTTCGGAGTTCTGCTCTGGCTGCTGTGCATCAGTTTTGCACTTAATCTGCTTTCGGCTTTCGACGCAGAATCAAAAATCATCAGCGAGGAAACGCGCAATGAATCAATCACTTACGATACGGTGAAAAATGCGCTGCCTCTTGTTTATCCATATTTTAAGGAATTTATTTAGCAAAAAAATGTCAGAAAACAACGATATAATCAGCGAAGTAACCGGCAAAGACTACGAATACGGCTTCTCGACCGATATTCATACCGAACTCGCGCCAAAAGGCCTTAACGAAGACGTTATCCGCCTGATTTCGAGCCGCAAAAACGAACCTGAATGGCTGCTCGAATTTCGACTAAAAGCATTCCGGCACTGGCAAACATTGGAAATGCCCGACTGGGCGCACCTGAATATTCCGCCCATTGATTATCAGGATATTATCTATTATGCCGCGCCAAAAACAGCCTCCTCCGCCCCCCGAAAAGAGGGCGAAGCCGCAGAAATCGACCCCGAAATTGAAAAAACTTTCGACAAACTCGGAATCCCGCTCAACGAGCGCAAAGCAATAGCAGGAATGGCCGTCGATGCCGTAATGGACAGCGTTTCGGTAAAAACGACCTTCAAAGCCGACCTCGCGGCAAAAGGAATTATTTTCTGCTCGTTCGGCGAAGCGGTTCAGGAACATCCCGATTTAGTCAAAAAATACCTTGGAAGCGTTGTTCCATACAGCGACAACTATTTTGCAGCCCTCAATTCGGCGGTTTTCAGCGACGGCTCGTTCGCTTTTATCCCCAAGGGCGTGCGCTGCCCCCGCGAACTTTCGACCTATTTCCGTATCAATGCAATGAAAACCGGACAGTTTGAACGCACCCTGCTCGTGGCCGAGGAAAACGCTTACGTCAGTTACCTTGAAGGCTGCACGGCCCCGATGCGCGACGAAAACCAACTCCACGCCGCAATAGTGGAAATAGTGGCTCTGGCGCACGCCGAGGTCAAATATTCCACCGTCCAGAACTGGTATCCGGGCGACAAGGAAGGCCGTGGCGGAATCTATAATTTCGTTACCAAACGCGGAATCTGCAAGGGCGAAGGCGCAAAAATCTCGTGGACGCAGGTCGAAACAGGCTCGGCTATCACGTGGAAATATCCATCGTGTATCCTGCTTGGCGACAACTCTTCCGGCGAATTTTACTCCGTTGCCGTAACCAACAATTTCCAGCAGGCCGACACAGGAACAAAAATGCTCCATATCGGTAAAAATACACGCAGCATAATCGTTTCAAAAGGCATATCGGCAGGCCGCAGCCAGAACAGTTACCGCGGCCTCGTCCGCGTGAACAAAGGCGCCGAAAACGCCCGCAACCACTCGCAGTGCGACAGCCTCCTGCTCGGCGACAGATGCGGAGCGCATACATTTCCATACATGGATATTCAAAACGAAACAGCGGTGGTGGAACACGAGGCCACGACCTCGAAAATCAACGAAGACCAACTGTTTTACTGCAACCAGCGCGGCATCTCGACCGAAGAAGCCGTCAGCCTGATAGTGAACGGTTACGCCAAGGAAGTGCTGAACAAACTCCCCATGGAATTTGCGGTAGAGGCGCAGAAATTGCTGCAAGTCAGCCTTGAAGGGAGCGTGGGGTAGAAATTACCTCACCGTAACCATAGTAGCCCCAAATCCATACTCGCGGAACGAGGCGTCCTGTACCGGACAGTTGCGGTATTTGCGTTTCAGTTCGTCGAGCAGGGCGCTTTTCAGGACGCCCTCGCCCTTGCCGTGAATGAAAACTATTTTTTGTCCTTTTTTGCCGCGGTTTTCTTCCATTGTTTTGCGGAAAACGTCTAATTGATAGTTGATTATCTCGGCGTTGCCCATCCCTTTTGTTGTGTCGAGCAACTGGTTGATATGCAAATCAACTTCTATTATTTGCGGCGTTTTGTCCGCTTTTGCGGGCGTTTTTTTGTGCGGAAAATCGTATTTGGCTTTTTGCGTCATCGCTTCTTGGAGGTCGGTGGCCGAAATCAGCATTTCCCTCTCCGGAACGTCGTTTACCACGACAGGATAAATCAGGGCATCGTCTTCAAAAAACTCGTTTTCGCGGAAACAATGCAGTTTGTAAAATTTCACCCCGTCGATGCGCAATTCTACGCTATATGCGTTTTTCAGGCTGTACGGTTTATCTTTTTTGAAGGCGACGAACTGAACGCAAACTTTTTCGAGTTCGTTAATCTGTTCTCGGCCAAATTCTTCGATAAAAAGGCGGGTATTCGGCTCGACAGTTTCGATATGGCGGCTAATCCACGCATTATTTTGTCGGCTCATATAGTTGAAAAACAAGAAATAATTGCTGTTGTTTACCAAGTAAGCCTCGTAGTTGCATTTACCTAACTGCTTGACGTCGAGCGGCAAATAGGCAAGATAGACGTTCAGGCGGTCGCCGCCCGCCACTTCTTCTATTTCGTATTTTGGTTCTTCGGCCGGCTTTTCGGTTTTCGGTTCAGGATGGTAAGGCTCTGCTTCTGTGATAGTTGCAGCCTTTTTGCCGTCCGATTCTATCACTATGCACTCGCGGATAAGGGCGGGAGTTTCAAACCCGTCTTCCTCTTCCACCCAAACTATGTCTTTATTTTTGAAGCGCTTAACTATTCCGCCGCCGACGGCGTTCAGGAAGCGCACACGGTCTCCAATTTTCATAAAAATAATTTTTAATGTACAAAGTTACGGAAAAATGCCGAATTTGTATATCTTTTTTGCCGAAATTTTGTCCCGGCCTTTCGTTTTATTCCACTAATTTTGCATAAATTTATTTTGTTTAACTTAAATTAATTTTATGATGAAAAACAATTTTCTTATTTTTGGAATCCTGATGTTTGCCCTCTTTTCGTGCGATAAGGATGATTCCGGAATTAACGACAGTCAAGCCCCGGATATCCAACTTTCGGCAGCAGAGACGTTTTCCGAACCCGGACGCGAATTTCACATCACGGGAACGGTTACGGACAACGAGGGAATCGCATCAATTAACCTGCTGAACGCAGACTGGTATTTGGACAAAACTATTGTTTTCCGCGATACCATTGTGAAAAACTACGCTCTTGATTACAAGTTCAAGGCTCCGGCCGGCGCAAGTACGGCTTCAAATTACACAATCAAGGTTACTGTTACCGATGTGGGCGGAAACGTGAAAACCGTTGACCTGCAAGTGAATCTGAACGGCGACTTTACCGCGCCCGTGTTTACCGCTTCGCCCGACGTGGCAATTACGGTGCTGATTAAGGATGAAACCCGCCTGAATCTGCGTTTCACGGTAGAAGACGACAAGGCGCTTGACTACATCGACGTCTCAATTCCTGAAATTTCCTACACAACCCGCATTGATGCGCAGGGGAGCAAGGTTGTCGATTTCAGCGAGCCAATAGTTTTGCCTTCGACGGCGGCTACTTACAATCTGACTATCAAGGCGGTGGATAAATTCAACTGGACAACCGAGCGCCAGAGCGTTATTTCGGTGTCGAATATGCCCGATTTTCAGAAAATGTATCTTGTTGATGTGAAAGAATCGGCCAAACTCAACAGCGATGTTTTCGGAATCCCGATGCTGATTGACCGGACGGCGGCTTACACCTACCGTGCGCGTTATTACAACGAAACGGCCAATACCGAAATCCGCTTCGTGCCGCAGAAAACCGACTTTTCGCCTATCTGTTTCGGCATCGACCCCGACGACAACTCAATTTTGACCGACGAACCCGACCGTTCGCAGGCCATCGTGTTGCCGGAAGCGAAGAAATATTACGAAATCACGTTCAATATTATGTCGGGCGAATATGCTTTCCATACTTACGTCCCGACCGATGAGCCGGTAAAAATCGGCAGTTCAATGTATCTCGACCCGACTCGGCCGGGCGAAGGCTCTATCCCTCTGGAAATAGGGCTTGTAGGCGGCGGATTGCCCGGAGCGGGAGATTGGAGTCCGGCCGAACCGCTGATGCTGACGCAAGATGCAGACAATCCGTATCTTTTCAAGGCGGAAATGAATTTAGAAGCCGGAGCGACGCTTGATTTCATCATTCAGACCAAGCACTCGTGGGGCTGGTGGCCGGAACCGTTCTGGCGCTGGGATAATGGAACCGACCCGGAATACAACGTATCGAACGGCGGCGAAAATCCGGGAAAATGGGCGATTAAAACTGCCGGAAAATATGTTTTCAAGTTCGATTCGCACCTGTTGCGTTCAAGATTTTATCCTGCAAATTAAAAATTTATTGTTATGAAAAAATATTTAATTCTTATATTATTGACTGTCATTTCGTTAGCAGTCAATGCCCAACAGAAATCCGTAAGCGGAAGGGTAATTTCGGCTGAAAACAGCGAACCTTTGGCGGGCGTTTCGGTAGTGATAAAAAATAATCCTTCCGTAGGAACAAGCACCGATTTGTCTGGAAATTTCAGGATTAGCGCGTCGCCGGCTGACGTTCTGCTGTTCTCGTATCTCGGCTACTCGACAAAGGAACAGGCAGTCGGCGCTCAAACGGTGTTCGACATAGTTCTGGAAAGCGATTTGAAGTCGCTCGACGAGATAGTTGTAGTAGGGTACGGCGTTGCGAAAAAGAGCGATTTGACGAGTTCGATTTCCAGCATAAAAGGCGATGCTTTGAGCAGTATGACCGTTGGAAATGTTACCCAGTCATTGCAGGGCAAAGTGGCCGGAGTTCAGGTAGTTGCCGGAAGCGGCGCCCCGGGTTCCACGCCCAAAGTGCTGATTCGCGGTTTTTCGAGTTTGAATTTGAGTACCGACCCGCTTTACGTGGTTGACGGAGTACCGATGGGAACTAATGTTAATTTCCTGAATCCAAATGAAATAGAAAGTATGGAAGTTTTGAAGGATGCTTCGGCAAGCGCAATTTACGGAAGTTTGGCCTCAAACGGCGTGATAATGGTAACAACCAAGCGCGGAATTGAGGGAAAACCCGTTTTCAATGCCGAATTGACCTACGGAATCCAGACTATGAAATCGCCTTACCAAATGACTAATGCGCAGAATTATGTTAAATATATGAATTCCGCTTTCGTAAATGGCGGCCTGACCGAACTGTTCAATGCTTCGGAATACGCATCCGCGCCGACTACCGACTGGTGGGGAAATACCGTAAACTCGTCTTCGCCCCAGATGAACGCCGGAATCAGCGTTCAGGGCGGAAGTCAGGCTTACCGCTACGCGGCAAGCGTAAACTGGTATCAACAGGACGATTTCTATAAAAACGGCGGCGACGGCTGGAAAAAATTTACCGCCCGAATAAGTACCGATTTCAAGTTCTCGAAATACGTTTCGGCAGGATTGATGTTCAATCCGAGGCGGGAAACATGGGGGTCGCCCTCAAATTGGCAGGACGCGCTCCGAATCGACCCGCTGACGCCTATTTACAAGCCCGAAAGCGAACTTACCGGCGACGAAAACGAATACAGCATCTACGGACGTTCCGATTTGAGTTACGTTTGGAATCCTGTTGCGGCCGACAAACGGTTTTACAATAAGTCAGGCTACTACGCTCTGGGCGGGAATGCCTATCTTGACATAAATCCTGTTGCAGAACTGACTTTCAGAACGCTGATTGGATACGACATTAAGGCGCAGGAAGGCGACGTTTTCGAACCCGACTTTTCGATAGACGCCGCTCACGAATATCAGGAACTGAACAAGGTTTCGCGAAATCAGGATATTTATACTTCCTATTCTTGGCAAAACACGCTCACATGGCTCAAATCCTTCGGGCGGAACAACCTTACCGCTATGCTCGGTATGACAATGGACAGGAGCATATCGAAAACTTTGAGCGGTTCGAGCCAGAAACTGCCGAACAACAGCGAAATCCTGCGCGAAATAGACGCCGGAACGATGAATCCGCAAGTTAGCGGAACTCTCGCTACTTCGTCGCTGCTTTCTTACTTCGGACGTGCGGCCTACAATTTCGACCGCCGTTATTACCTGACTGCAACCTACCGCCGCGACGGTTCCTCGAAATTTATGGCCAATAACAAATGGGCGGTTTTCCCATCGGCTTCGGCGGCTTGGCAAATTACAAACGAAGATTTTATGAAAAATCAGGACGTGTTCAGTTCATTGCGTTTACGCGCAGGCTGGGGCCGCGTCGGAAATCAGAATTTGCCTTCGGGAGTTTATGAATCGCTCATCGGCCAAAGTTATTACGCCGCCCCCTCGAATCAGTATGTAAATACCACATACATAAGCACTTTGAAGAACGAAGACATAAAATGGGAAACGGTTGAAGACATAAATCTCGGTCTGGATTTCGCCCTTTGGAACAACCGTTTCAGCGGCTCGGTGGAGTATTACGTGAAAAATACCCGCGATATGCTTTTCCAGAAGCCATTCCCGTATTACAGCGGATTTCCGAGCGACGCCCTGATTTGGGCAAACGTCGGCTCGATGCAGTCCAAAGGCTTTGAATTTCTGCTCAATTACCGGAACAGCGCCGGAAAGTTCAATTACGATATTTCGCTGACTTTCACAACGTTCGACGTAACGACTACCGAACTTGCCGACGGCGCGAAAATCGTTTACGGCAACAGCGAAAAAACAAAAACCGTAGAAGGCGACGAACCGGCTTATTACTACGGCTACGTGGCCGACGGGATTTTCCAGAATCAAACCGAAATAAACGCCCACACATGCGAACACGGCAATTTTCTGCAACCCAAAGCGCGTCCGGGCGACATCCGCTTCCTTGATATTAACGGCGACGGTGTTCTCGACGGCAACGACCGCACCAAAATCGGCTCCCCATGGGCGGATTTCACTGCCGGATTGAATATCAGTCTTTCGTATTCGGGAGTTGATTTGTTAGCCAATTTTTACGCAAGTTATGGCAACGACCTCGTGAACGGAGTGAAAAACGAACTCCACAACGGAACTACCGGTCAGGGACTTGTGGCCGACATCAACGAAATAGCGTGGCACGGCGAGGGAACGTCGAACGATATTCCCATTCTCTCGCGGGTGGACAACAACGAGAATTACATCAAATTTTCATCTTTTTATGTTGAAGACGGCTCATTTTTGAGGCTCAAAAACCTGCAACTCGGCTACACGTTGCCCAAAAAGGCTCTGGCTCCGCTTGGAGTGCAGAAATTGAGATTGTATGTTGCGGCGCAGAATCTGCTCACACTGACTAAATTTCAGGGTATAGAGCCGGAAGTTGCGGGCGATATTTTGAGTTTCGGTTTTTCGGGATGGAATTATCCGGTTCAGAAAACTTTCCTCGCCGGAATAAACTTAACATTTTAAAAATTAAGGAATTATGAAAAAAATAATATCAATTTGTTTCGTCCTTTCACTGTTTTTGGTTTCTTGCAGCGATTTTATCGAAAATCCTCAACGCGGAAAACAGACCTTGGACAATTATTTCCAGACGGAAGAAGAATGTCAGAACTTTGTAAATGGCCTCTACGCCCGCCTTGTAACTCACGACGACTGGTGGCAACTGCTCGGCCCGCGCCTGGTAAACGAAGCGGCGACCGACGATGCGTGGATGGGCAATACCCAGCAAAGCACCTCGGATTATTATCCGGCTGCGCATTACGCGATGACGCCTACATTGATGGGAAGTATCGGCAATATTTACGTCAAAAGGTATGAAAATATCACGAACTGCAACTACGCTATCAGCGGAATCGCAAATTCGCCCATCGATGCGGCTAAAATTGCGACTTTGGTTGCGCAGGCCAAGTTTTGCCGCGCGATGAATTATTACGAACTCGTAAATAATTTTGGCGGCGTACCCATTGTAACAGAGCCGATTGCAACCAACGCTATGGACAAAGAACGCTCTACCTCCGACGAAGTTTACGCCCAGATAATCAGCGATTTGAAAGATGCTTCGGGAGCGCTTTCCTATCAAACTGCGGCCGAGGCCGCCGGTCAGGCTACAAAAGGCGCGGCGCAGGCTCTTTTGGCCCGCGTTTGCCTGTTTTCGGGCGATTATCAGAGCGCTTACAACTATGCCGATTCGGTCATAAAATGCGGGAAATACGCTTTGGAACCCGATTTCATCAATATTTGGAGCGTTTATAACCACAACGGCGTGGAATCTATTTTCGAGATTCAGTCTTCCGATTTGAGCGACAAGAGTTTGGGCGCACAAATCAGCACTCTTGCGGGCGCCCGCGGCGAAAAAGCCGACAAGTTTCCAAGCGGCGATTCCAAGGATGTGATGGACGGCTGGGGTTGGTGTATGCCGACTTCCGACCTCGAAAACTGCTACCTTTCGGAAGACGACGAAATCCGCCGCAGAAGTACTATTACCCGCTATCTTGACCCGGTTTACGGCGACGAAGTTAATAATCCGGCTTACTATTTCAGTCCCGACGCCAACAAGTCGATGCGCGTTATCCGAAAATATTATATTCCGGTGGCAATGCGCCGCACGCTTACCGACAAGCGGATGAACGCCCCGCTTGATATTCCGTTGCTGCGCTTGGCTGAAATGTACCTGACCCGCGCAGAATCGGCGTATTACCTGAATAATACAAGCCAAGCAACAGCCGATTTGAATATTGTACGCGACCGCGTTTTTCTGGCTCCGAAAAACGGACTTTCAGGCAACACCCTGCTCTACGCAATCTGGAAAGAACGCCGTATGGAACTCGCTTTCGAGGGATTACGCCTTTACGACATCCGCCGCGAGATAGACCCCGCTACCGGCAAACCGGTTATTGACGGGCTGTTCGGCGAAAACGGCAGTTTTGTGAAATACAATACACAGACAAGTACTGACGAGTATGAACTTACCAATACGATGGAACGTCAGGACAAGGGGATAATGTACGAGTCGCCGAAACATCGCCTCTGGCCGATTCCGCAAGCCGAAATCGACCGCAGCATGGGAGTGGTTAAGCAGAATCCGGGCTATAATTAGGAGATTATGATTAAGGCAATTAAATTGTTGATTTGCGCCGCCGCCGTTTTTCAGTCGGCGGTGGCTCAAATCATTATCAATCCGGCGGTTACGTACCAAACTATCGAGGGTTTTGCCGCATCCGATTGCTGGACAGTCAATTATGTCGGAAAATATTGGACAGGCGAGGCTCGCGAAAAAGCGGCGCAATTGCTGTTCAGCCGCGAAATGAAATCCGACGGTAGCCCCGAAGGAATCGGGCTTTCGATGTGGAGGGTAAACCTTGGAGCAGGCACCGCCGAACAGGGCGACAACAGCGGAATTGAAGATATTTCGCGCCGCGCCGAGTGTTTTTTGGACGCTTCGGGCGCTTACGACTGGACAAAACAGGCCGGCCAGCAGTGGTTTATGCAAAAAGCCAAAGAATACGGCTGCGAAAGTTTTGTCCTTTTCTCAAACTCGCCTCCGGTAGCGCTTACCCGCAACGGGAGAGGGTTTTCGCCCGGCGACGGCAACTCAAACCTGAAAACCGACAAGTACCCCAATTTTGCCGATTTCCTGACCACAGCGGCAGCCCGCTTTGCAGGCGAAGGTTATAACATACGTTATATCAGCCCCTTAAACGAACCTCAATGGGATTGGAAAGACGGCTCGCAGGAAGGTTCGCCCTGGCAAAACAGCGAGATAAAGAAAATCGTTCAGGAACTCGATAAATCAATAATTAGTAAGCAGTTAAATGCAAAAATCCTGATTACCGAAGCCGGACAGTTCGACCGCCTCTATCAAAGCAACGGACGCGCAAGCAACCAGATTTACGAATTGTTAGATGCGGGCAGCGCAAATTACCTCGGCGAAATTCCCTCGCTTGCGCCCGTCATTGGCGGACACAGTTACTGGACTCACGATACCGACGCTCAACTCCGCTCGGTCAGGGAGAATGTCAGGAATCGCGCTGCTGATTACGGTTTGGGAGTTTTTTCAACCGAATGGAGCATGCTGTCTTCCAATCAGGGATTTCCGGCGTTTGAAGACGCTTCGTATATGGATAACGCCTTGTTAATGGCCAAGATAATCCACGGCGATATGGTTTTTGCCAACGCCGCTTCCTGGTCGTTCTGGACGGCTATGGATATGGAACGTTGGGGTCATAAAAACCGCTTTTTGCTGATTTCGCTCAATCCCGACAATCCTTATCGGGCGATTACCGAAGCGGGCAATCTCGCCGACAGGCCAACACTTTGGGTATTAGGAAATTACAGCCTTTTTGTCCGTCCGGGGTATAAGAGGATTGAACTGACCGGAGCCGATAATCTGCAAGGCTTGATGGGTTCGGCCTATATTTCGCCCGACGGCAAAACTGTTGCGGCCGTTTTTGTGAACCTGACTTCCGAAACGAAGCGGGTTTCCATTGATTTTCAGAATCTTGCCGACGGACTGCCTTTGCGCAACCGGATGTTTGTAACGAGTTCGCTTTACAGCCTGAAACGAATGGCAAACGTGCCGGAAACTTTCAGTTCCGATTATCAAATGCCGGTTCCGGCGCGTTCCGTGGCAACAATAATTTACGAATTTGACGATAAAAATGCTATTGAAACATCAGGGAATCAGGATTTTCAGGTCTGCCCCAATCCCGCATCGGCAGGCGGGAAACTGCGGTTTTTGCTGCCCGAAAATATTAATAGCAATCTGTTGGTTTCGATTTTCGATTCGGCGGGTAATTTTGTGTGTAACAAAAAATTATGTATTTTTGCCGACGCAGGCGAGATTCCGGTTCCGGCTTGTTTTGAAAAGGGGGTTTATTTTGTGGTGATTGATTCCGGCAAAAAGAAATATTGTAAAAAGTTAATAATCAAATAGTTCCGTTGTTTATGAAAAACATATCTACAATTTGCGCAGTTTTGCTGTTTGCCGTTTATTCCGGCCTCAGTGCGCAGGTTTCCTTTGGAAAACCCGAAAAAATCAATGAAAAATGGGAATTTCACCTTGGCGACAGTCTTTCGGAGCAAACCCGCTGGCGAACGCTGAATTTGCCTCACGATTGGAGCGTCGAAGGAGCGCTGAATCCTTCGCTTGCCGCCTGTACAGGCTATTTGCCCGGCGGTATTGGCTGGTACCGTAAATCGCTCGATATTCCTGCCGACAAAAAAGGCGAAAAAGTTTTTATCTATTTCGAGGGCGTGCAAAACCGCAGCGAAGTGTATCTGAACGGACATCTGCTCGGAAAGCGTCCAAACGGTTATGTATCATTTCTTTACGATATGACGCCTTACATCAGTTTCGGCGGGGAAAATGTGCTGACCGTCCGCGTTGACCATTCGCGCTACGCCGATTCGCGCTGGTACAACGGCTCCGGAATCTACCGCAATGTCTGGCTCGTTTTCTCAAATCCTGTTCACATCGCGCAATGGGGAGTTTATGCCCAAACAAAAAAGGCAACGGTGAATAGCGCAGAACTCGCCGTAGAAACGGAAATTGCCAATGAAACGGAATCGCCTGCCGCTATTACGGTTACGAATGAACTGTTCGATGCCGAAGGGAAAAAAATCGCTTCTGCTTCGCAGAAAATCAGTCTGAAAGCGAAATCGGCAAACCAAAAAGTCGAACAAACGCTGAAAATCAGCCGTCCAAGCCTTTGGAGTCTCGATTCGCCCGCGCTTTACACCCTGAAAACGACTGTCGCCCAAAATGGGATAATTATTGACGAAACAACAACCCAAACCGGAATCCGCACTCTTGCTTTCAGTCCCGACAATGGCTTGGCGCTCAATGGTAAATATTTGAAAGTAAAAGGATTATGTATTCATCACGATGCGGGAGTTTTGGGAGCCGCAGTTCCCCGCGAAATTTGGGAACGCCGCCTGCAAACGCTTAAATCACTGGGCTGCAATGCTATACGCTTGACGCATAATTTGCACAATCCCGATGTTTACGATATTTGCGACGAACTTGGCCTGCTCGTTATGGACGAGGTTTTCGACGAATGGGAATTTCCGAAACGCAAATGGATTGAAGGCTGGAACATTGGGAATCCCGGCTACGACGGCGGAGCGGACTATTTCAACGAGTGGAGCGGACGCGACCTTGGCGACGGCGTCCGCCGCGACCGCAACCATCCTTCGGTATTCGCTTGGAGCATCGGGAACGAGGTCGATTATCCCAACGACCCCTATTCGCACCCGATTCTCGACAGCGGCGGCAAAGGCTTTACTCAAGCCCAATTCGGCGGTTATAAAAAAGACGCTCCCGACGCTAACCGTCTTGGCGGGATTGCCAAACGATTAGTTGCGGTTGTCAAGCAGTTCGACCGCTCGCGTCCGGTTACGGCTGGGCTGGCCGGAGTTGCGATGTCGAACGAAACAGATTATCCGTATTTGCTTGATATTGTGGGATATAATTATACCGAAAACCGTTACGAAGAAGACCATAATACCTATCCTGAAAGGATAATTTACGGCAGCGAAAACCGCCACGATATGGAAGCGTGGAAAGCAGTTCGCGATAATCAATTCATTTTCGGGCAGTTCCTCTGGACGGGCATCGATTACCTTGGCGAATCAGGCGTTTGGCCTTCGCGCGGATTTTATTCGGGATTGCTCGATTTTGCAGGATTCATCAAGCCTCGCGGCAATTTCCGCAAAGCCTTGTGGAGCGATGAGCCGACCGCTTATCTTGGAACTTACCTGCCTTTTGGAGGCTTTCGCCGGCAAATGCCGTCGATGGACGCCTGGCCGGTCTGGAATTACGAAGACGGGCAAACGGTAAAAGTCGTTTGTTACACAAATGCCCCAAAAGCGCAGTTATTCCTTAATAATGAGCCGGTTGGCGATGTGAAAAATTACGACGACAATACGGGAATAATTTTATGGGATGTTCCTTACAAAGCCGGAAAATTGCTCGTAAAAGGCTATGATTCAGCAGGAAAAGAAATTTGCCAAACGGCGATTCAAACTTCGGAACAGCCTCAAAAATTAGCATTAAAAGCATATCAAACGGAAATCAGCAGCAAAAGGGGAGTTGCGCAAATTGAAATACAGGCGCTTGACCGCAACGGAGTTCCGGCGGTTTTGGCCGATAATCTGCTGACTTGTCGCATCGACGGCCCCGGCAAACTTCTCGGTCTGGAAGCGGGCGACAATACCGATATGGGCAATTACCGCGACAATTCGCAGCGCATTTTCCGCGGGCGGATGATAGCCTACGTCGAGGCTGCGGGCAAGCCGGGCGAAAAGTTCAAAGTTTCGTTCACTTCGCCCTGGTTGGAAAAAGCGGAAATCGAGATTGGGATTAAGTAAGCGCGGCAATCAGTGCAGTTTCCGCAAGTATTCGGCAGGCGTGGCGCCAAACTCGTCGCGGAAGCATTTCCGGAAATAGGCGGCGCTGTTAAATCCCGTTCTGTAAGCGACTTCCGAAATAGAATAACGCCCCGACAGCAGCAGTTCTTCGGCCTGCTTCATCTTTATCCGGCGGACAAACTCATTGACTGTCAGGCCGGTAATGGCTTTTATTTTGCGGTAGAGCGTGGAATGCGTCATCGCAACTTGCGAGGCAATAAACTCAATATCAATGCTTTCCGGTAAATTATAATCTCGGATTACGCGGCTGACTTTTTCGATAAATTCATTGTCGAGAATGTTAATTGATTCGACAAGCAGTTCTTGTTTGTATAATTTGCTGTTTACCAAATGTTTAGCCAAATTTTTCCGCGATTCCAGCAAATTTGCCACCCGGCTTCGCAACAAGGCGGCGCTGAAAGGTTTTGTGATATAGGAATCGGCTCCCGATGCGTATCCCTCGGCTTTTTCGCTCATCGAAGTTTTGGCCGTCAGCAGGATAATCGGGATATGGCAGGTGCGGAGGTTTTTTTTCAGGATTTCGCAAAGTTCGATTCCGGACATTTCGGGCATCATAATATCGCTGATAATAATGTCGGGAATCTGCTGTTGAGCCGCAACAAGGCCTTTTTGCCCGTTTTCGGCTTTCAAAACCTTGAAATCGGATTTGAAAGCGTCGGCTGCATATTGCAAAATTTCGCGGTTGTCTTCCACTATAAGGATTATTTTGCGGTCGGCTTTCGCATCTGTTTCAGGCTGAATGTTTTCCTGATTCTCAGGAAGATTTTCCCCGTCGTCTTCGCGGCGTTCAATGTCGGGATAAATATTTTCGGTTTTTATCCGCAAACGGAATGTTGAACCTTTGCTCGGCTTGCTTTCGGCCGTAATTGCGCCCTGATGAAGTTCGGCCAGATTTTTCGCCAGGGCGAGGCCGATTCCCGTTCCCTGCGCCATCCGCTTGCCTTGCGCCTGATAGTAACGGTCGAAAATCTTCGCGAGTTCGTCTTCTTCAATCCCGCAACCCTCGTCCGCAACCTCAATTTCGGAATAAAGCGTTTCGCCGTCGCGAACGTCCCGCAGAGCGATTCGGATTTCGCCGCGGTCGGTGTATTTCAGGGCGTTTGAAATCAGGTTGTCAAGGATAATTGCCAAATTTTCGGGGTCGAAATACAAAACGGGATTTTCCGTTTCTATTGTTGTAACTATTTTAATATCAGGATTTTGATTGAGTTCCGAATATTTTTCGCCTATTTTGCTGACAAAATCCGCTAAATTGCCTTTCCTGACTTTCAGCGGCATATTTTTGGTTTCCGTTTTGCGAAAATCCAGGATTTTATTGATTAAATCGAGCAAACGCTTGGCATTCTGATGAATAAGCGATATTTTGCGGCCTGCCTCATCCGGCATTTTATCCGCCAGCAAATCCTCTAACGGGCCTATAATCAGCGTCAAAGGCGTTCGCAATTCGTGAGTAATATTGGTGAAAAACTGCAATTTTTCGTTGTTTAAGGCTT
The DNA here is from genome assembly GCA_031272085.1 of Dysgonamonadaceae bacterium. Lineage (GTDB taxonomy): Bacteria > Bacteroidota > Bacteroidia > Bacteroidales > Azobacteroidaceae > Azobacteroides. The sequence goes on from JAISUN010000067.1 coordinate 24,281, forward strand.
GCTGCTGTATGCTGTTCTGTTTTTCGAGATAAAGAATATTTCGGAACTGCAAGCGTCGTATGTAAAACATTACAACATAATAAATTAGCAAAGAAATTAACCACAGATAAATCATTTTAGCCCACCACGACCACCACAACGGAGGCAATACCCTGACCTTGAACGAGGCGATTTGCGGCGACCATTCGGAATTATTGTCCAATCGGGCTTTTACCGAAAAAATATAAGTCCCTGCGGGCAAATTTCGGAAAGTCGATTCGCCCGATTTGCCGTTAAAATACCATTCGTCGCTCAAACCTTCCAAACGGCAGGAATATTCTGCTCGTCCCGAAAAAGCATAATCCATAACTCCGAAGCGGAAAGTAAGGGTGTTTTGATTGTATTTCAGGCGGATTTTGCCAAGGCTTACCGGACAGAAAGCCTCCCGATCTTCCGAAGCCTGCTTTCCTGAAAAATACCGAAATTCCGTGATTTCGACCGGAGGGAAATCCCCTATTTCAGCGCCGTTTTGAGGATTGAAAAAGCAAACCCCGTTTTGCGAGCCGAAATAAAGCCGCCCGTCGCCGTCGACAGTTACCGAGCCGTCCATAAACTGCCCGACCGGAAGGCCCTGCGAATGGTCGTAATTGCTGAAACTGCCCGATTTTTCATCGAATTTGCTGATTCCTCCGTTGTGGCTGAACCAGATATTTCCGGCGCGGTCTTCGACGATTGCGCGGATGTAACTGTCTCTTAATCCGTCTTTTTCGGTATAAATCCTGAACTTGGCGAGGCTGTCGGGATTTTGGAAACAAACCAGCCCCTCGCCTGTGCCGACCCAGATTTGCTGTTTGGAATCAAGAAAAATTGACGAAACGGCATTTGAATAAAATCCCGAATCCTTATGAAAGGCCGTAATCCGGCGATAATCAGCATCTAAAACGACCAAACCCATACCGAAACTGCCCACCCAAAGCCGGCCGCGGGCGTCTTTCGCTACCGCCCTGACAAGATTATCTGTCGGTAAACGGTGCGATTCGGCAGTGTAATTGCTTAATTTTCCGGAATTTAAGTTATATGCGTAAAGTCCGGCATCGTCGGTTCCAATCCAAAGATTTTTCTTCTCGTCTTCGTAAAAACAGCGGATTGTAAGATTGCCGAAAACGGCGGGCATAAAAGCGGAAAAACGTCCTGTTTTGCTGTTGTAGAGCGTGATTCCGCGCATAAATGCGCCAAACCAGAGATTTCCTTCCGAATCTTTGAAGGCCGAAAGCGTTGCGTCGCCTGACATCGGCCCGTTTTTGACGTTATAAGTTGCTGTTTTTAGGCCGTTTACGAATTTACAAACTCCGCCGCCGTCGGTTCCAACCCAGATTGCGCCCTCATTGTCGGTGCAGATTCCCCATGCCGTTTTGACCGGCAAACTGTTGTTATTCAGCGTGTTTTGATATTGCCATTTCCTGAAAAATTCGGGACTGCGGCTAATGAAATTCAAGCCTCCGCTGTAAGTTCCAATCCAGATATTCCCGAAGCGGTCGGTAATGATTTTCTTGACTGTGGCGCAGGACAGGCCTGTTTCGTCGTCGGAAGGGTAAATATTCTGAAACTCAACGGCTTCCGGCGACAGAAACATATCTTTTCCGAGATTCAGTATGCTGATTCCGCCGTTTTCGGAGCCAATCCAGAGCCGGTTGTCGCCGGCCTGATTTATTGAGAAAATGCGGTCGGAAATAAGCGACGACGGCTTCTGCGGATTGTGGCGAAACGAGGTAAAATGCTCATTATCGGGATTAAACAGGGACAATCCATTGGCCGTTCCCAGCCAGACGCCGCCCATATTGTCGATAAAAATATCCCAGATGCAGTTGTCCGGCAAAGAATTTGGATTTCCGGGACTGTTTTGATAATTTTTTACGGAATTATCGTTTAAGTTTATCACAGTCAAGCCTTTATCGACGTGTCCAACGTAGAGTTTTCCCTTTTTGTCGTCGAGAATCGACCAAATTTTGTCGCTCGGCAATCCGGGCAAGGTCGAGCGGTTGAAATGGATAAATTTTTTGCGGTCGTAGAGGTCGATACCGTTGGAATAGGTTGCTAACCAGAGGTTTCCGTCGGCAGATTCGCAAATATCGGTAACGGCGTCGGAGGCGATGCTGTTGCTATCGCGGTCGTCGTGGGCGAAAAGCGTAAAAGTTTCGGTTTCGCAGTCGAAACGGTTCAAGCCGTTGCGTTGAGTAGCAATCCAAACGGCATTTTCACGCGGGTCGGCAAAAACTTTGTTCAGTTCGTTTCCGCTGATAGAGGCCGCGGTTTGAGAAAATTTGCGGTATGTCCAAAAGCGGTTTCCATCGAAGCGGTTAAGCCCCGATTCGGTTGCAAACCACATAAAGCCTTGCCTGTCCTGCGCAATATCGACTACGTAATTATTAGACAAACCCTGTTCAATACCGAGTTTGCGAATATCAAATTCCGGTTGAGCCAAGGACAAAACCGGCAAAAGAGCGAAAATCAGCAATCCAAACCGCATATTTGCGAAAATAAAACCGCCCCAAAAGTTCATGCAGTAAAGGCTTCGGGGCGGCCACGAAAAAATTATGATATTTTATTTTTAGAGTTTCCGCGCTCCGTCCTTGATTACGACGTCGTAAACCTTGGGCTTGATATTAAATTCCTGTTCGTAAGCCGCAATGGTTTTCCTTACAAACTCGTCGTAAAGTTCGTTTTTCACAAGGTTGATAGTGCAGCCTCCAAAGCCGCCGCCCATCACGCGCGAGCCGGTAACGCCGTATTCCTTGGCTTTTTCGTTCAAAAAGTCGAGTTCCGGACAACTAACCGTATATTTCAGGCTCAAACCGGTGTGAGTTTCGTACATCTTGGCTCCGGCCGCTTCATAATCGCCTTTATTCAGCAGTTCGCAAGTGTCGAGCAGCCGCTGGATTTCTTCAATTACAAATTCTGCGCGGATGTAATCAACTGCGCTGACTTTGCCCGCAACCTCGTGCAGCCACTCGATTTTGGCGTCGCGCAGGAATTTCACTTCCGGATGTTTTTTTGCGATGGCTGCAACAACGCGCTCGCAGGATTCGCGGCGTTCGTTGTATTCGCCGCCCAGCATGTGCGCAACACAGGTGTTTATCAGCACAAGCCGATAACCTTTCGGATTGAACGGGAAATATTCGTATTCCAACGAGCGGCAGTCGAGCCGAATCAGCGAGCCTTCTTTGCCGAAACAGGATGCGAACTGGTCCATAATTCCGCATTTAACGCCTACGTAATTGTGTTCGGTAGCCTGTCCGATAAGGGCGAGTTCCATGAGGCTGAACTCGAGTTTGAAAGTGTCGTTCAGCGCAAAGCCTACGCAACTTTCCAAGGCTGCCGACGACGACATTCCCGCTCCCAGAGGCACATCGCCTGAAATGATGACGTCGAATCCGGGGATTTTCGCTCCTCTTTTCGCCATCTCGCGGGCTACGCCGAAGATGTACTGCGCCCAGCGTTCAGCGGGTTTGTCGGCTTCTTCCAGCCCAAATTCGCTGTTTAGCGCAACTGTCGCGGGATTTTCATCCGGCGCATACGCGCGGACGCGGTTAGTCCCGTTAGGTTTAATAACGCAATAAATGGCCTTGTCAATCGCGCCCGGAAGCACAAAACCGCCGTTGTAATCGGTATGTTCGCCGATAAGATTGATTCTGCCGGGCGATGAGTATGCAACTCCGCCTTCGCCGAATAACTCTTTGAATTTTCCTTTGATTTTTTCAGTATCCATGATAATGATATTAAGTTTTTAAATTAAAAACCCAAAATTACTACATTTTTTTGATAAAACTACCAAAAATTTCTATAATTTTGCTTTTTGATATGAAACTTTTATTACACACTTGCTGTGCGCCCTGTTCGGCTGCCATAATCGAATATCTTTTGCAAAGGGATATTCGTCCGGTTTTGTTTTATTATAATCCCAATATTTTTCCGTTTGAAGAATATGAACTCCGAAAATCGGAACTTACCCGTTACGCCGCTTCGCTGGGGCTGGAAGTTATCGACGGCGATTACGCTCATAATCAATGGCTTAACGCGGTAACCGGAATGGAAAACGAACCGGAACGCGGGAAACGCTGTTCGGCCTGCTTCCGGCATCGGCTGTCGGTTGCGGCAAAATTGGCGTCCGAACGCGGATTCGACACGATTGCCACAACTCTGGCTTCCTCGCGCTGGAAAAACATCGACCAGATAGCCGAAGCCGGACAGGAAGCGGTAGCGCCCTATCCAAACCTCGCTTTTTGGAACAAAAACTGGCGCAAAGAAGGCTTGAGCGAACGCCGCAATATCTTGCTGAAAGCGAACGGCTTTTACAACCAGACCTATTGCGGCTGCGAATTTAGCAAACAGTAACCTCTTTACAGCCTGATTTTTATTTTTTTTTAGTTTTCAGTTGTTTTTTGGAAATTTTTACTATCTTTGCCTCATAATTGTACCCAAAATTACAACAGCGATGATTGAATTTTTTTTGGCGAAGCCGCAAAGTTGTGTGTTCGAGAAGAAAAGTAGCGAGACCGAGGATTGAACTCGGGACCTCATGATTATGAATCATGCGCTCTAACCGGCTGAGCTATCTCGCCATTGCGTTTTGCGGGTGCAAAGGTAACAAATTTATTTGGAATATCAAAACGGTTTTCAAATTTTTTATAAAATATAACAAACAAAACTTTAACCATTATGTTGGTAAAGGCTTATTCAGCGGCGATTCAAGGTATTGACGCCCAGATTATAACTATCGAAGTTAATTGCAGCAAGGGGATAAAATTTTTCCTTGTGGGGCTTCCCGACGTCAGCATCAAAGAATCGCACGAGCGCATCACTTCGGCGCTGAACGTGAACGGAATAAAATTTCCAAGAAACCAAATTGTCGTAAATATGGCTCCCGCCGACGTCAGGAAAGAGGGCGCCGCTTACGACCTGCCGTTGGCAATCGCCATTTTAGCCGGAGCCGAGAAAATCAAGTCCGACAAAATCGGCGATTATCTGATTACCGGCGAACTGTCGCTCGACGGCGCCCTGAAACCCGTAAAAGGCGTGCTTCCAATGGCCATCAAGGCAAAAGAGTGCGGATTCAAAGGCATTATCCTGCCGTCTGTAAACACTCGCGAAGCCGCTGTGGTAAAGGATTTGGAAGTTTACGGCGCAGAAAATATTATCGACGTAATTCAATTTTTCAACGGCGAAAAGGAACTCGAACGCACAATAGTTGACCCCGAAAAGGAATTTTTTGATAATCAAAACCTTATCGACCTCAATTTTTCGGAAGTAAAAGGTCAGGAAAACGTGAAACGCGCTATTGAAGTGGCCTGTGCCGGCGGACACAATATTTTGCTCATCGGCAGTCCGGGAGCGGGGAAAAGCATGCTTGCCAAGCGGATTCCGTCTATTTTGCCGCCTCTTACTCTGGATGAAAGCCTCGAAACGACGAAAATTCATTCCGTAGCAGGGAAAATCAACCACAACGGTTCGCTGATTACTACCCGCCCGTTCCGCAGCCCTCATCACTCAATCTCGATGGTGGCGATGGTCGGAGGCGGCTCGTATCCGCAGCCGGGCGAAATAAGCCTCGCGCACAACGGGGTGCTGTTTCTCGACGAAATGGCGGAATTTAGCCGCAGCGTGCTGGAAGTACTCCGACAGCCCTTGGAAGACCGCTATATTTCCATTTCCCGCGCAAAATCGAGCGTGGAATTTCCGGCCGGATTTATGCTTGCAGCATCGATGAATCCCTGTCCCTGCGGCAATTACAACAATCCTAACAAACCCTGCGTCTGTACGACCGCGCAGGTGCAAAAATATCTGAACCGCATTTCCGGCCCGCTGATGGACAGGATTGATATTCAGGTGGAAATTGTGCCGGTCCCGTTTGAAGATATTTCCGATTTCCGGCCTGCCGAATCGAGCGAAGCAGTTAGGACAAGGGTTATAAATGCGCGGAAAATTCAGGAAAAACGCTTTGCAAAAGAAGCCGGAATATATTGCAACGCACAGATGACAACCCGTTTGCTGCACAAACACGCCCGTCCCGACGCGGCCGGATTGGTAAAACTCCGCGATGCAATGGAACGGTTAAGTCTTTCAGCCAGAGCCTACGACCGCATTTTGCGCGTTGCCCGGACGATAGCCGATTTGGAAGAAGCGCCAAATATCGAAGTTCATCATTTAGCCGAAGCAATCAGTTACCGCAATCTTGACCGCGAAAATTGGGCCGGATAAAACAATAACTGCCCCTTTTTCACGTTAATTATTAGCAAACTGATTTTGAATGAACAAATTCAAGTTGATAATTATCGGCCTCGCCCTTTGCGGATGCTCGCTTTTTGCCCAGAAACAGAAAGTGAAGAATCAGCCTTATGGCGATTATAAACTGTATCATTTCGGCATTTCGATAGGCCTGAACGTCCAGGATATGAACATCGTAAACTCCGGATTTACAGGCGAAAACGGCGAAACGTGGTTCGCTACTCTTCCCGAATATTCGCCCGGATTTACGGTCAGCCTCATTTCAGACCTCTATCTGAATCCGTTTATGAATCTGCGGTTTACGCCCTCGCTGTCGTTTGGCGAGAAAAACTTTGTATTTGTCGAAAGCGCTACAAAAGAGCAGTTTACAACCGGCGTGCGTTCAAATTACCTGATGGCGCCATTAGACCTGAAAATCCGCTCGATGCGGCTCAACAACTACCGTCCTTACGTGCTGACGGGCGTTTATGCCGCTACGGATTTGGGCATAAAAAAGGACGAGCCGATTCTGTTGAAGCAGATGAATTACGGGATTACCCTCGGGCTGGGATGCGATTTTTACCTGCCTATAATCAAGATTGCGCCCGAAATCCGCTTTTGTTTCGGCCTCAACAATATAATCGAGAAAGACCGTTCCGACTTGACCGACAATACATTAGCCAAATATTCCAATGCTGTTGCGAAAGGATTTTCCAGAATGGTAATCCTGACTTTTAACTTTGAATAAAACGGTTATTTTTTCCCGTTTCAACCGCCTTTTATTCCGTTTTAACAATTAAAAATAATTATATTTCGCAAAAAAAATATATCTTTGTGAAATTTTAAACTACTAAATATTAAGAGGTATGAAAAAAGTATTTGGAACATTATTTTTGAGTTTGGCATTAGTAGCGCCAATGTCGTTTAGCGGCTGCGCATCGACCGCAAGTTCAACCACGCAAAACGTCGTTTCGGCCGTATTGCAAAACCTCATCGTTGAGTATCTTACCGGAACGCTGGGAACTGGCACAGCGCTGTCAAGTTCACTGACTAACGCAACAGCATCAACCACTCTTTCATCGATTCTGGGCGGCAGCACGACAAAAACAAGTTTGCTGACAAGCCTGATTTCGTCGAAATTTTCTATTCCGCAAGATTCTGTAACAAGCGCAGTTACGAGTTCGGGAAGCACTTTGGGAACTTTGGCCGCATTTATAGGCACTAACACAAGCGCTTCGACTTTATCCAACATTTTGGGCGTTAGCGTAAACAAATGAGTTTTGAGTAAATCTTATTGATTCACAAGCGATTTTGCAATATTAGTCCCCTGCAAAATCCGGTCGCCCATACTGATTCCGTTTTTCAGGTTTCCGCCAATAACGAGACCTGAATAACGGTTTTGTAATTTTTCTACCGTTTCTAATCTTTCGCCGGTCGATTTTTCGTACTGCGGAATCGCATATTTGTGGCGGGCAATATGAATCATATCAGGCTCTTTGCCGGCGGAAAATTTCAACATATCGTGAAATTCGCGCAGGACGAGCGCGGTCAGTTCGCTGTCGGAAAGTTCGGTCAGATGTATGGCTTTCATTCCGCCTATAAAGAACGAGAACAACATCCCATTTTCGGGAGCGCGTCCGGCAAAGCAAGCCGAAGGAAACAAGACGCCCAGCAAAGGCTTCTTTTCGCAGGACGGAATCAGGCCTCCGAAAGCGTTGAATCGCAGCCCCAAAATATCTTTTACGCCTACAACAACCTGAATTACAGGAGCATAGCGCAGACAGGAAATTTTATCCATATCCGTTTTTTCCACAAAAGGCAGCATCTCGGGCAAAGCGTGGGAGCCGACGGTTGTTACGACATTTTTCGCGCGTATGCTCCGTTCGCCGTCGGCAAGACGGTAATCTATTTTCCAATTTTCGCCGTCGGGCGTAATTTTTAGCGAAGAAGCGGACAGAACGATATTTTCCCGTCCAATGGCGTCGGCCAGCGCCGAAGCGAGGTTTCCAAGCCCGCCTTTTACCGAAAAAACTTTTTTCGTAGCCAGCCGGTCCCGCTCTGTTTTAGGCTCTTTGGCTTTGGCAATCGAACCTTTTATGAAACTGCCGTAATTTTGCTCCAGATTATAGAGTTTCGGCAGAGCGTAACGGGTAACGAGCGAATAGGGGTCGCCTGCGTAAATTCCTGATATAAATGGGTCAACAGCATAATCGACAAACGTTTTTCCGAGGCGACGCGATGCAAGTTCGCCCACCGATTCGTCGGGATTTGTCCCTTTTGCGCGGAAGGGTTCGCCCAGAATCCGGAACTTGTCAGGCCACGAAAATAGCGGAGTTGCGATTCCGCCAAACAGTCCCGAAGGCAGCGGGTAGAAGCGGTTTCCTTTCCAAATCCAGCGGTTGTTGGCGTTCTCGTCGGCCGTTTCCAATTCGCAGGCGGGCGAAAGCGCAGAAAACAGTTCGGCAACTTCGGGATGAGAGACAGTTCCCGTATTGGGGCCGGTTTCAAAGACGAAGCCGTCGCGGTTCAGGGTTTGAATCTGTCCGCCGGTGCGGCCGCTTTTTTCTATAACCAAAACGGGTTTCCCGCTGCGTTTCAGGTTGTATGCGGTAGTCAGGCCGGTCAAACCTGCTCCGGCAACTACTGTTTCGATAAAATTATTTTCGTTCATTTCTGCTGTTATTGAATTGCAAAAATACAAAATATTTTTCAGAAACGCGGTGAACTCGGGTGCTATTACGCGAATAAGCATCGCAATTTCCGATATATTTTGCAACAAAAAATGGTAAAAACAAAAAAATATTTGTCAAGTATTGTATTATTAGAAAAATAAATAATATCTTTGTCCGGCTTGTTTGTCACTACACAAGTGACAAACAAGCCGGGAATAAAACCACAAAATCACTTTTCAATCTCGGCACAAAGATAAATGCGTTTTTTTGTTCTCTTTATGTCAATTTGCAAAAATATTATGTCAATTTGCAAAGATTATTTTTTAATTTTAGTGTGATTTGCCTGTTTATCCTCTTTTTCTGATATTATAAACTGTTTCCGAAAAATTATTTTTGGAAAACTTATACAACTGTATCTCTGTTGCAAATCCTGCAAGTTCGGCTATATCCTTCACTGCTTTTTTTCCTTCCGTCAATTCGCGGTAGATAAGGCGTTTCCGCTCGTTGAGAATCCACGTCTTGGGCGGAAGGCCGAATATGCGGATAAAATTGTTGCGGAATGTTTCTCGATTCATATTCAGCAGATTTGCCAACTCTTTGACTGTAAATACTTTATTGCGGTATTGCAGTACCCTGAATTTGAAATCGCTGTCGAGAAGCAGCCGGTTTGAATCGGGACGGCCGAGATGGATAAAAAACTGTGCGAGCATATCGTGGGGAAAGCAGGGCGATATGAGCGAAATAAGTTCTGATACAGAGGCTTTTATGTAGATTTTGCACAGCAGTCCGCGGTCAATCAGTTTTAAAAAATTTGAAACGACATTACGCAGTAAATCGTTCATTTTTAGCGTTATAATCTTGTTGCGTTCACGATTTATGCGTTTTTCAAATATTTTATTCCTGACCTGTTTGCAGAATTCCATATCGCCGTCTATGTACAGGAGGAGCAGCAGGCTGTCTTTCAGAGAGTTAAAATAAAAATCGCTATGTTCGGGAATTATGAAAAATTCTTCCGCCATAATTTTTTTATTTTGTTGCCGTTTATCGAAATTTCAATCTCGCCCTCTGTCAGGAAAGCGAGTGCAATGCGTGTGGAACGACGGCTGGTATGGCCGTTTTCACCGGTTTTAACAACCTCATAATAATCATCCGCCGTATTCATGCGGTTTGAGCAGTCCGACGGACAGTTACCGCATAATGAATACGTTTTCATCGAGTTCATACGCTAATTATTTTAAAAAAATATAAAAAATCCCCTTACCCCTCAAATGCCGTTAAAATTTGAGGGGTTTGATGATTGAAAAGAATCTTGTTCAGCGGCAAAAATTTGCCTTTTTTACACGCAAAATTACGGTTAGCGTATTATAAAAAATTATCCCCGATGTTTGTCACTTGTGTAGTGACAAACAAATATTAAAATTATCATTATTATTAAACTAAAATGAAACGAACAAATTTTTTGGTAATCGCGCTCATCGCTTTGGGTGCGGTAAACGGCGCAAAAGCGCAGGTAACAATCGGCGACAACGCAGCCCCGACAGTAACGCTCGAAGTTAAGGGGAAACCCGCAGAAACGGCAAAGGCCGACGGAATAATTATCCCCAAACTGACGGGCAATCAGTTGAAAGCAAAATGGGATGCAGGCTCGTATCCCCAAAACTTGGACGCCAACAAATCGGAAGGCATATTGGTTTACATAACCGCAGCCTGCTCGCCTCCGGCGGCAGCAAGCACCCCCTTTGAATATGTAACCGCCCCGGGATTCTATTTTTTCTCATTAGACGGCAACGCTTGGAAACCGCTCGTCAGTGGCGGCGAAACGCACGAGGCGGCGCCTTACGCTGAACCGTGGAACATAGCAGGTACGACAAATCCCGCAACAAGCAATACGCAAAGCATCTACCAGTCGGCAAGCGTGGGAATCGGCTCCTCGCGTCCGGCTGCGTCGCTTGACATATCGGCGGCGGCAAATGATACTGCCGGCCTTCTCGTTCCACGTCTGACGCTGGCGGAACTCAACGCCCGCAAGCAGTTCTATACCACAAGGCAAAAAGGCGCTCTGGTTTACATTACCGACGCAAGCGTATCGCCCGTTACAGGATATTCCGACCAGATTTCATGCACAGGTTTTGTTTACTGGGACGGCTACAAATGGATTAGCGACTGCGGAGTTGAGGCAACCTGGATTAGGGCGGCCGTACAACCCAAGGCGTTTACTTTTTATGAAACAGGCCTTGAATCGGAAGTCCCGCTTACTTTTGCCGTATCTACCAACGGTACAAACCTGAAATATACATGGTATAAAGTTACGGGAAGCAACATACACGTCCGCATCGGCGTAAAATGTACCGATTCCGACGGCAGCGGATACAATACAGCCTCTTTTACGCCCAACGTAACGAAAGGTACGACAATAGACGCCGCCAATACAGGGTTCTACAAGTTCTATTGCGTTGCCAAAGTTGATGAACTGTCCAACGACAGCATTGTCAGCAATATTGCCGAAGTTGCCGTCGGCTGCGGAGCCAAAAATCTGCAAGGCGAATGGCTGTCTTTTCTTTGTTTTAATCTTGGAGCACGCACTCTTACTATTGCCGACCAGATGAATTATTCGATTACGCCGGTAAACACCTCTGTCGGTTATCATTATTATGTTGCTAACGAAGAATATCTTTACGGAGACTTGTATCAATGGGGACGTATCGGCGACGGGCATGAAAAACGAGTAGGTACGCCCGGAGAAATAACTCCTCCTTCAAATCGAGCGCCTTTTACTGGCATTACATCTACTTGCTACGAATATGGCAATCTGATAGGCACAAACATAACAACCCATTTTCCTTTTTATCAAATACGTAGGGATTCAACTACATGGTATGGCAAATTTATTTATTCTGCCACCACTTTAAACTGGGCAGATTCTGTTCCAACAATGTATAGGGACGGCTTATGGGTAACAAACAGGAGTGCAACTAATGACCCCTGCACCAAGATAAAATCTACTTACACAGGGGAAGACCCTTTTACGCCCGCAAACGTAGGAATCGTTGGAGCGCAAACTAACGATTGGTTTTCGTGGTATCCTGTTGCGCAAGATGCGGATGCCGCCGGTGACGGTTCAGGCAATACCGGTTGGAGGTTACCGGCACAGGACGAATGGGCATCGCTCTATCGCGGAGGATACACGTCAGGCAATCCTTCCATTGCCATCGCAAATACATGGGTATGGAACAGCAGTAATGGTAACGGTTACGAAATTCGTCCTGACAACATTACTACCACTCTATTTTTGCCGGCAGCCGGTCATCGAGATACAGGAAGCGCCGGAGCATTATTTAATCAGGGGAAAAATGCCCTCTATTGGAGTTCTTCTGTTGTAAGTAATTCTACTGCTTACCGTTTGAACTTAAATAGTGGTTTAGTAAATCCAGCACAAGGTACTTCTCGTTCAACCGGTATGTCAGTACGCTGTATAAAAAATTAAAACTGATGCATAAACCTAACAGGTTTAATAACAGTATTTTATGAACAAAACAAAACTGATAATATTACTTATTGCGCTATATTTCAGCAATATAACGTCGCAAAGAAACATCGACTTCCATTTTCCGGCAGCGAAAAATGAGCAGTGTTGCCTTGTGTTGTTGCGCGGAATGAAAATCGACACCACGGCGGTCGGAAAATTCGACGGCGCAGGGAATTGCTATCTTGCTGTGTCAGCGGAAGATACTGATTTTTGCGGAGTAGGAAAACTGTTGTTTACGGAAAATAAAACTTTGCAGCCGGTAAATCTGATTGTTTGCAATGAAAACGGCGTCGAGGTAGAGATTGAAAATATCAATAACCCCAAGTTTAAAAATTCGCCGGAAAACGAGATGTTTCAGGATTTTATGAAACGGCAAAACGATTTGTTGCAGCAATATGGCGAAACATTCGGCCAATCTGCTGCCAATGAGAGTTTTATGCTTGCCGACGCAAAAAAGCGCGAAATCGAACAAAAATACGAGGCTTTGAGCCGCGAAATTGCCGAAAGTCCGCTCTACGCCGCCCGTTTGCACGAGATTTTTAATTACCTGCTGTTTTACGGTTCCTCGTTTTCACAAACAGACGACGAAGTTCGGGCCGAGCAGGAAAAGTTTATTGCCGACAAACTTAATTTTAAAGACTTGTACAACAGCGGAGCCGCTTACTGGACACAATTTTTCGATGCGTGGTACGAAAGGAATATGACCGAGCCGGATTCGCTGTTCGTTACCGACGCCCGAAAAATGCTGGAACGGACAAAAGAACCGGAAATCCATCTTGCGCTTTCGCAGGCTATAATCAATGTTTTAAGCAAGTACAGCCGAAGGGAATATCTGCTTCCGGAAATTTTTTCGGATAT
>JAISUN010000084.1 GCA_031272085.1 Dysgonamonadaceae bacterium
AGAACGTGGAACTGCTTTGAAAAATCCCATAGACAAAATATATTCAAGCGTTCGCTGTGCCTGAATGTTACGGGAATTATATTCCAATGTTATTGCTGCCATAAATTATGTTTTTAATTCGCCACAAATTTACAACTTTATTTTTAATCGGCAAAAAACTTTTTATTTAATATTATCGAGCGGCTATATTTGATAATCCCCAATAATATACAGTGGCACATTTGTCATCCAACTCTCTTTTTGATAGTCAGATAACGAAGTGCGAATTGCATTTTGCGGACTATATTTTTGACAAAACATCCGAAAACTTTTTGCTTTCAAATTGGTTTCGGCTTTAACTTCGATAGGAATTATCTCATCATTTTCGTTTTGAACAATAAAATCCACTTCCATACTGTATGTGTCGGGTACGAAATAATAAATTGCAAAGTCCTCGTTCAGACGGAGTTGCTGAATAACAAACTGTTCGGCGAGAACGCCCTTGTATTCGGTAAAAAGTCTATCGCCCTCAACAACAGTTCGCGGGCTTAATTTCGACATTGCGCCGAGCAAACCTATATCGTTGTGATACAGTTTGAAAGCCGATAAATCCTGATAAGCGTTAAGCGGTATTCGCGGTTCTTTGGTGCAAAAACACTGAATCAGCAAGCCCGAATCGAGCAGCCATTGAATAGCCAATTCGTACTCTTTCGCCCTCGCTCCCTCTTTTATAAGTCCGTAAATGAATTTGCGATTTTCTTTTGCCAACTGCGAAGGAATTGATTTCCACGCCATTTTGATGCGCGGCAAGAGTTCTTTTGGAGCGTGTTTTGAGAAGTCGCGTTCGTAAGTCAGTAAAATTCGGTTTTGAACTTTGCGAACCTTTTGCCAGTCGCGGTTTTCGGCAAAAGCGGCGACTGCTTCGGGCATCCCGCCTACATAGAAATAATATCGCAGAAATTCGATAAATTTGTTGGAAAACAGAGATAAAATGTCCCATTGCCTGTTTTCCAAAATACCCGCCAATCCGGTTTCGCCCATTGCAAGCAAAAATTCGTAGAAAGACATAGGGTAAAGGTGCATAAAATCTACCTTTCCAACAGGAAACGAAACGCCCTCGTGCAATGCCATACCAAGCAGAGAATCAGATACAACAACCTGATATTCGGGCGCATTTTCGCAAAAATATTTCAGCGAGGTAATGCCTCCCGATGCCGCTTGAATTTCGTCGAACACAATCAGCGTTTCGGCAGGTTCAATTTTATGTCCTGCGTATGCTTCAAGAGCGGAAATTATGCGAGAAATACTGAAATCAGGGACAAACAAGGCTTGCATTTGTTTTTCTTCCTCAAAATTGATATAGACCATTTGCCGGTATTCTGTGTTTCCAAACTCTTTCAGCAGCCAAGTTTTTCCAACCTGACGCGCCCCCAGAATAAGCAACGGTTTTCTGTCTGCGCTTAACTTCCATTGTAATAATTGTTTAATGCCTTTCCTATACATTTATTTGAAGTTTAAATTTCAAAATTAAACAAAAATTAGAGATTAAATTTCTGCAAAGATACATTTATTTGAGGTAAAAAACAAATTTTTCAACATTTTTTCGTTGCAAATATCTATGCCGATTTTATATAGAAAACGCTGTCTTTGCCGTTAAAAAAGAATATGTAAGTTCGAAAAATGTCTGATTGACGGCATTTCAATAGATGGTCGGCACATGGAGAAGACAACTTTAACTTTCTGATATCTGTTCAAAATGAACAGTGTATCTTGAAGGAAATACTTTCATTGCAAATTATTTTTTAGAATTGTCCATTTTTATCAGATTCAGGATTTTCAAAATAAGAATATTCGGCGGAAGCGTGGATTTCGGGATGAAAAATGGCGGCGAGATTGTTCAGCAGGCGGTCGGGATGGACGGCTGTTTCTTCGTAATAGGCTATTTTTCCGGTATTGCAGGCAAAAATTTTCCTGTTTTTCCACGCTGCGAACAGGGCGTAATTCGAATTTTCGCTTTTCAAAGAGTTGTAAGTCAATGCGTTGCCGCTGCTGTACTTAATCAGCCAAAAGTCGGCGTTTTCGGCTTTTTCAAGAACCGCTTCCAGAGGCAGGCCGAGCGAGCCGGCGTGTTCGTCGTCTTTCCAGATATAGTCGGCTCCCGCGTCGGCAAAGAGTTTCGCCATATAACTGCCTCCGCCCGGTAAATACCACACTCCGCCGTACATTGTTTCGGAAAAAACAGTCGGGCGGCGGGCTGATTTTACAGTAAGTTTTTTGGTTTCGTTGTAATGCTGTTCGGTAGTGCGGAACAGGGAATCCGCCTCATTGTTACGCTCGAAAAACTGCGCAAAAAAACGAATCCATTCCGCCCGTCCCAAAGGCGATTGCTCCATATAATCGGGACACTGGATAATGGGGATTCCGAGGCGGATGACAGCCCCGTAATCCGTTCCTTCAAAGGGAGTTGCAAAAATTGCTTCCGGTTCGGCGAGCATCAGTTTTTCTATGTCGGGATTCGCTGCCATTCCAAGGTTGGCAATGCGCTTTTCCCGCACTGCATCTGCTATTTGGGACATTCTGATTTGATTCGGCTCGCAAACTCCGACCAGAGTATTCAAAACCCCGATTTCGTTGAAAAAACTGCACTGCACCGAATTGTAGCAAACCGTGCGTTCGAGCGGCGTCCGAATAAGAGTTCCTTCCGGCAGTTTTTCCGGCAAAGCGGCATTTCTTGGAACAAGAACGTATGCTTGCAGTATCCGGTTGCCGTTCCACGGATTAAGCACTGAAATCCGCGTAAATCCGCTTCCGTTTTCTATCCTGAATCCTTTTGCGTAGCGGACGGAATCTTCGGCTTTCGTTACGGCCGTTTCTGCGGATAATACAGCCTTTTCGGCCGTTTTCCGGCACGAAACGGAGCAGGCGAAAATCAGCGCAGCGAATACCGGTAGAAAGCGCGTCATATCTGTTACCTCAATTTAATTACTTCCCCCGTTTTCGGCCTGTAAGTTTCGGAAACGCTGTTCAGTTTGCAAAGATTTTTCAGCCTTACGCCAAACTGTTGAGCGATGTAATACATTGTATCGCCGTCTTTTACGATATAAACCGTATATGGAAGAATCGCCTTGTCCCGCTTTTCTTCGAGATAAACTACGTCGCCTTTTTTCAACTGCTTGTCGTCCGACAAATCGTTGTATTTCAATAACTTTTTCAAGTCGAAATTCATATCTTCGGCAATGTAGGACAGGCGGTCGTTATTTTCGGCCTCGACATAAAGCAAACCGTAGGTAAGGTAGGGCTGGCGTTTCACGTTAGGCCGGTTAGAAGCCGGTTTGCTGACAGGCGATTTGTAAGGAATGTGCTGCGAAACTAAACAAATAGAATCGTAACTGAAAAGCCGGTAATCTTCTATCAGTTTTATCAGTTTCGAGCCGTAAGTCTTGTCGGTTGCGTAGCCGCAGGATTGAAGTCCGTTTGCCCACGAAATGTAATTGGCTATATCATAAGTAAATAGCGAAACATACGGACTTCGTTTCAGGAACAGTGAATGGTCTTCGTAAGATTCTTTCTTGTTTTTGTACTTCCGGAAACATTCGTTAGGCAGGTTGTCGTCCTTGTAGATTGTGGCTCCTGTCCATTCTTTCGTGCATTTTATCCCGAAATGGTTGTTGCCGTTTACCGCGAGCGTGCTTGTGCCGGCGGCCGATTCCAAAAGCGCTTGCGCCAGCGTGATGCTGGCAGGGATTTTATAATCTTCCATCTGTTTTATCGCAAGTTTATGGTTGTCCTTGATGTAATCTTCGTAAGATTTGATTAAACGCTGCGCCTGCGCTTGATAATTATTCAATATCAGCAAGCACCAAAACGCAGAAAAAATAAACTTTTGCACCTTCATAACAAAAAAATAATTAGTTTTGTAAAAAATTTAACATATAAAATAACGTTACAGAGATATGAATAATTTGAATATCAACGCAAAGATAGGAATTTTTTCTTATAACGAACTAAATTCGGAAGAAAAATTGTTAATTGACAACGCAAAAGAGGCAACATCGCGCTCATATTCCCCATATTCAGAGTTTTCCGTAGGGGCGGCCGTCAGGCTTTCGGGAGGCGAAATTGTTACTGGCAGCAATCAGGAAAATGTGGCCTATCCATCCGGACTTTGCGCCGAGCGGACGGCTATTTTTTACGCCAATTCGCAGCATCCCGGCCGGGCAGTTGAGGCTTTGGCCGTTGCAGCATTCACGAAGGGCGATTTTACCGAAAATCCCGTCTCGCCCTGCGGAGCCTGCCGACAGGTAATCCTCGAAACGGAACTCCGCTACCGCCAAGCGGTAAAAATTTATCTGTACGGAAAATCGAAGATTTACGTTATCGACGGCATAAAAGATTTGTTGCCTTTGGCTTTTGATTCGCTGTGAAAATCAAAAGGTCTGTTTTTTACTTTCAAGGCGTATTTTTCCGATAGGTTTCAGCCTCGACGGCCAAAAAGCGGAAAAGATTAAGCATTTCCGGCGAATTGCCTGTAATCAGCATTTCGGGATGCCATTGAACGGCGATAATGGGAAGAGTAGGGTAGGCTTCGTAAGCCTCAACAACTCCGTCCGACGCCGTTGCCGACAGGCGGAACACTGGAGCAAGCCTCTTAACTGCCTGATGATGAAACGAATTGACGGCATGGCTGCCTGCTCCGATTATCTCGGCTAATTTTGTTCCCGGCGCTACTTCAACACTGTGCGACGCAAAGCGGCCTTCCAAATCCTGACGGTGCTTAACCACGGTATCGCGTTGCGAAGGAATGTCCTGATAAAGCGTTCCGCCGAAAATAACGTTTATAATCTGCTCGCCGCGGCAGATGCCCAAAATGGGGATTTTGCGCTTGGCGGACGACTTTACAAGCAGTATTTCGTATCTGTCGCGCTCGCCATCGACCTCACCGAGGCCGGGTAGCGGTTCCTCGCCGTACAGAAGCGGGTTTACGTCTTCGCCGCCGGTCATTATCAAGCCGTCGATTGTGTTTGTAAGTTCATAAACCGCCGAACTGTCGGTCATAGCCGGAATCAGCAGAGGCAGTCCGCCCGCTTTCAAAACGGCGTTTACGTAATTTGCCGAAACGGTCGAACCGCCGCTTGCAGTGCGGCTTACGGAAATTCCGATTACCGGCTTTTGCGCTTGGATAAAAAGCGCAACCAAGCAAAAAATGAGCGCAAAAAGGATTTTCTTTTTCATTTTTCCGGTTCGGCGCGGTACAGCCACGCATCTTTGTGCTTCCTGCTTTCGGCGCGGAACGATTTGAGGAACTGTTCGGCTTCGTTTTCGCCGCTGAAAGCATCGACATAAATCAGGAAACGTTTGCCGGTTTCGAGAATTTGCGGAGCGCCGATGTCTTCTTTTTCCAAAAGCAGTTCGCCAACGGCTTTTTCGGCCGATTTGCGAGAATAAAATCCGGCAACTACAAGATAATAAGCCGGTTTTTCTGCAACCGCAGGTTCTGCGGCGGCTACCGTTGCGGGAGTTGCAGGCGCAGGATTTATTGTTTCCGGAAAACGGACAGGAATTACGGAAGCTCGCTGCACGTTTTGTTTGAGCGGATAATTGTTCAGAGGCGCGGAAACGAGGAAAAGAGCCAGTGCAGCCGCAGCCGCCGAAAGTCCGTAACCGATTATCCGGCCGGTTTTTACGGTCTGTTTTCGCTTCAATGGGACGACTGCCGGACGGGTTCCTTCTTTAAGTTCCTTAATACGAGAAAGATAGAAGTTAGTAAGTCCGAAATTTCCGGCATTGCAACTCAAATTGGTAGCCGGTTTGAACAGGATTTTATCTTCGAGCGATAGGACAAGGCTGCCGACAAAGGGAAGAGTTATCGTTTGCCCGTTGGCGAGCAGGTTTTTCAGCGTTTTTACGAAATCGCCGACAAGCAGCGCCGCTTCGCCGTAGGAAATGCCCTTTTCGAGCGCTAACGAGTTGATTAGCAGGCCGTCGTTATGCCGTATTTCGGAGTTGAACGACAAAGAATAGTCGGGCGGAGCCAAAATGCCCCACTGATTGGGTTTAGCGCTCTCGAAATGCGACACTATGAATGCCCCAAAGTCCGGAATCACAACACATTCGTGTTCCGAAAGCAAATACGCGATGTGAAAATTAATATTTTTCATCCTGCAAATA
The DNA here is from genome assembly GCA_031272085.1 of Dysgonamonadaceae bacterium. Taxonomy (GTDB): domain Bacteria; phylum Bacteroidota; class Bacteroidia; order Bacteroidales; family Azobacteroidaceae; genus Azobacteroides. The sequence goes on from JAISUN010000084.1 coordinate 6,148, forward strand.
TAAGTTTTTTTTTTGAAAAAAATATACGATTATCTTTTTTTGTGCGTTATTATAGTGTTAAATTTAATTTTAAAAGAAAATATGAAGTTTAAACTTTTGTTATCCGGCTTTGCATTAAGCCTGCTATTATCGTGCAAATCTGTTCCCGACAACATTACGTTGTTTCAGGATTTGAAAAATAATCAGACGATTAATATAGAGCAGTATTATAATTCCGAACCGGTTATCATCCCGAATGACCGCCTGCTCATCACGATTTCTTCGCCTGTCTTGAATCAGGAAAAGGTTGCGCAGTTCAACTTGCCGGTAATATCTTACCTTTATCCGGGCGAAACCGGGCTTTCAAGCGCCGGAGCGCTGCAAACCTATTTGGTTGAAAAAGACAGCACTATAAATTTTCCAGTTATAGGAAAAATAAAACTTGCCGGGCTTACAAAAACGGAAGCAATAAGTTTGATAGGAAACCTTGTAACCCGCTATGCGCCTGATATTATTGAGCCTGTTGTAAATTTTCAGATACTGACTTTCAGAGTCATTGTTGTGGGCGAAGTAAACCGCCCCGGAGGAGTAGTAATTTCCAACGAGCGGGCGTCGATTCTCGACGTTATAGGGACGGCAGGCGGGCTTACGCTTTATGCCGACAGGAAAAATATAAAAATTATCCGCGAAAACGGCGGACAATCGGAGTTTGCCATACTCGACCTCACAAAATCGGACATTTTCACTTCGCCGTATTTCTATGTTCGGCAAAATGATTTTATAGTCGTCGAGCCTAACAAAACGCATATAAAAGATAGCGGATACGGAGCCGACACAAATTACAAAATGTCGGTAATTTCAATGATTATAGGCGTGGTTTCGCTAATAGCCTCGACTGTTGTAACAATTGTTGCCATAAACAAGTAAAAACGATATTTTTAAGATATGGAAGAAAATAATAAAAAAAGCGAATGGGAGTTGATAAAGGAAACCGTAGCCCTGTGTTTTAAATACTGGTACTACTTTGTTATCTCGATGATAATTTGCGGCGTTCTGGGAATAGCGTACCTGAAACTCGCTACCCCGGTAATGAGCGTTTTAGCCAAAGTCAGCCTGCGGCACGACGAATCCTTGGTAGGCAGCAGTTCGATTGGCAAAGGCTCGTCGATGTTGAGCGCTTTTGGATTAGGGAAAGCCACCGAAAACATTGAAGACGAGGCAAATAAGATGGGTTCGCAAGGCTATTTGAGGAACGTGATAAAGAATCTCGATTTGAACAAAGTATATATTTACAAGAAAAACCTGTTTGTAAAAGAAAAACTTTACGACAAATCGCCCGTAAGGCTCGACGCCGCGCCGGCAATCGCCGATACGCTGATGCGAACGCTGATTTTTACGTTTAATGTAGGCGAAAACAGCGCAACCAAAATTACTATGAAGAAAGGACGGAAAACGATAGGCAAATACGAAGTTCCCGCGTTGCCGGCCACGCTGCAAACTCCTTACGGCGAGTTTACGCTCTCAAAATCGGAATATTACGACGATTACAAAAAGCCCATGACGATAAAAGTGATTTTCACGAGTTACGATTATATGGCGCAGGTTTACAGCGATGCTCTTGATATTGATTTCGAGAGGAAAAATTCCGACATTATCAATATGGGAATGATTTCGGAAAACGTTTTTTTAGCAAAAAATGTGCTTAACGCATTGATAGACAACTACAACCGCGAATGGGACGGCGACAAGCAGGCAGTTTCCGACCGCACGCTTTCGTATATCGACGAGCGGCTTAAATTTGTTAGCGACAGCCTGAAACAGGCCGATTACAATATCAAAAAATTCAAGGACAAATACTCGCTGACCGAGATTGAAGCCGATGTAGAGTATTACCTTAAAATGTCAGGCACATTGCAGCCCGCCATTTTAGAAGCAAAATCGCAGTTGGGGATGATTGACGTAGCCCTCGACTTCGTAAAAGACGATAAAAACAAATACTCGCCGCTTCCGTTAAGCGTAGGGACGGCAAGCGAAACCTTGCCCGAAGTCATCGCAAGATATAATGAACTGCTGCAAAAGCGAAACGATTTTTACAAGTCCGGCGAACTTACCTCCTTGGCAAAATCGCTCGACGAGCAGATAGAATCGCAACGCTCGGCGCTCATCCAGACAATGGTAAATATCAGGAAAGGCCTGCAAGTTTCCGTCGGCGAATTGCAGAAAAAAGAAGCGGAAATGAACAGCAAAATCGGCAACGTACCTGCTATCGAAAAAGATTACATCAGTCTGAAACGCGAGCAGGAAGTGCAGCAGTCGATTTACATTTTCCTCCTCGAAATGCGCGAAGAATCGGGCGTGAAAGGAATCAGCCTCCTGCCGAAACTGAAAGTGATTGACCCGCCTTACGTCGAGAACAAGCCGATTTCGCCAAGTATGATTAAAGTTGCGCTTATCGTGCTGTTCTTCGGCGGAATAGCGCTGCCTTTCTCGGCCATTTACGGAATGCCGTACATCAGGGCATATTTCAGGAAAAGGAAACAAAAATGATTGAGGCCTTACGAGATAAAATTCGGGTTTTCTTCACGGAAGGCAATGAACGCTCGCTACTGACAAAGAAGAATATCGCATCGTCGTTCGGAATAAAGGGAATCACAATTTTGACCTCTTTCGTTTTGGTGCCGATGACGATTGACTACGTCAATGCCGAACGCAACGGCATCTGGCTGACGCTTTATTCGATGATATACTGGCTCAATCTGTTCGACATCGGATTGGGTTCGGGGATGAAAAACAAACTCGCAGAAGCAAAAGCGCACGGCGAGGACGATTTGGCGCAAAAATACGTCAGTTCGACTTACGCAATAATATTTCTTATTTGTGCGGCGATTTTCGCTCTGTTTTGCCTTATAAATCCGCACCTCGACTGGATGAAAATCCTGAAAACAGCGAATGTTGCTTACGCGGGCGAAATTTCAGCCCTCGTCTGGATTTTTATTGCAGTGTTTTGTTTCAACTTCATACTCAACCCGATAAAGGTTGTCGTGGCAGCCGACCAGCGTCCCGCCATCGGCTCGCTGATTGATATGATAGGCTATTTGCTCACTTTGGCAGGCGTATTTATCTTGTGGAAAACGGCGAAGCCATCGCTGATATATCTCGGCTTGGTAAGCGGATTTGCGCCCATTTTGGTTTATGCCGGCGCAAGCATTTTCCTGTTTTGCGGACGATATAAAAAGTGGCGGCCTTCGTTCAGGAAAGTGGATTTTCGTCTTTCCGGCTCGCTGATGACGCTGGGAGTAAAGTTTTTTATCGCCACAGTCGCGATGATAGTGGTAACACAAACCTTGCCGACGCTTATTCAGCGGCTTTCGGGCGGCGTAGAGGTTACGAATTACAACAACGCATTCCGGCTGTTTTCGGTAGCCGTCAATGTTATGGCAATCGTCATCCTGCCTTATTGGAGTTCGTTTACCGACGCATACACAAAGCAGGATTTCGCGTGGATGCAAAATTCGATGAAGAATCTTTACCGGTTTTTTATCGGATTGCTGGTTGTACAGGCGGTTTTGCTTGTTTTGTCGCCCCTGATTTACTTTGTATGGGTAAATTACTGGATAGACGAGCCGTTGAAAGTTTCGTTCGGAATGTCGGCGGCAGTATGTTTGCTGACCTGCGTTCTGTGCTGGACGAATATTTGCATTTATCCGATAAACGGCATTGGCAAGATTAAATTGCAGGTCATTTCTTCGATTGCAGAAATTATACTGATGATTCCGGTTGCCTTGTGGCTTGGAAAAATGTGGGGAACGACGGGGACGATTCTTGCGCCCTGCGTGGTTTATTTGCCGCGTTCAATATGGGCGCCGATACAGATAAACAAACTGATTAAGCAAAAAGCGCGGGGGATTTGGGGGGAATGAAAAAAAATAATATCTTTGTTATATGAAACAAATAAAATTGATTTTGATATTATTGTTTGCCAATATCGGCATATTGCAGATAAACGGGCAAGATGACATAACATTGCCTGCTGCGGTTCAGGAAGAATTGGATAATTGGCAGGATATAAAATTCGGAATGATTATCCATTTCGGACTTTATTCATATTGGGGCGAAACCGAAAGTTGGAATATTTGCCCGAGTCCGTATGACTGGATACACAGAGATACAACTTACGAGGTTTATAAAGAGCGATATTGGTCTGCCATCGACAGTTTTGCGCCAATTAATTTCAACCCCGACAAATGGGCGGAAGCGGCTCAAGATGCCGGAATGAAATATGTTGTTTTCACGACAAAGCACCACGACGGGTTCAATATGTTTGACACGAAACAAACCGATTTTTCCATTACTCACGGCGCTTTTAAAGATAATCCGCGCAGCAATATTGCGAAAGAAGTATTCGCTGCGTTTCGGGATAAAGATTTTAAAATCGGGGCGTATTTTTCAAAACCGGACTGGCATAATCAGGATTTTTGGTGGGATGGCTTGCCGGTTACGAACGAAAATGCGAACTATCCTGTCGCCGAATATCCGGAAAAATGGAATAATTATAAAAACTTCGTTTTCAATCAGTTATCGGAAATAACCGGCGGCGGTTACGGAAAAATTGACATTCTGTGGATAGACGGATGGAATTGGGTGGAAGAAGATATTGATTTGCCCGCAATAGCGTTGACGACAAGGACAAACAATCCGGCAATGCTGTTGGTTGCACGAAAAGCGACAGCATTGGATTTATCCCCCGAATATGAAAATTATCGAACGCCGGAACAGACAATCCCCGACGAGCCGTTGGCGTATCCTTGGGAAAGTTGCATAACTTTGAGCAACAGTTGGGGCTGGATGCCGGGCTATGAATCCCGCTGCAAGCCGGCTGAATGGGTAGTCCGCACGCTTGTAGAAATTACTGCAAAAGGCGGCAACTTTCTGTTGGGAATAGGCCCCAAACCTGACGGCACATTATCCGACGAAGTTGTCGATATTCTGAATAAAGTCGGCGACTGGCTTTCCGCGAACGGCGAAGCGATTTACAATACTCGTCCTCTTCCGCCGTACAAAGAAGGAAATAATTTTTTCACACAGTCGAAAGACGGCTCGAAAAAATATATTATCACATTTGAAGCAGACGGTCAAATGCCTGTTGTGAAAGATTATACGGCTTTAACTCCGGCGTTTGGCGAAAATATCGGCGTCGTTCCTTCTTCCGGAGGGATAAGGATAGTACAATACAATACAATACAATACAACAAACACCTATCCGCATATTATTTCCATATTCAACCCTTCGGGGGAAAGAATATATCAGGCACAAATATGCTTTGATAAGGAAATTGAGTTGCCGAAAGGAATTTATATTGTAAAAATTGGAATAGACAGCAAAAAAATAATTGTAAAATAAATTAAGAACCGGATGTTTTTCCTGTTAACAATAATATTAGCGATTGTGCTTTATGTGCTTGACCATAAAGTCGCGGCTCTGTTAGTGTTTTTCTTCTATCTGACTTCGGGATTCAACCTTGTGCCGGAAGAAGCCACCAAATTTATGTTCATCTCAAAAGGATATGATTTTGCGTTGATTATGCTTTTCGCAGTAATTGGGATAGACGCTGTTTTCATTCGCAACTACCTGAAACCCGATAAGTTAATATGGCTTTGCGCCGTATTTTTTGTTTTTCTCGCCGTCTGCGTTTATTACAATATGAAATCTGTCGGCGTGCAGACGGCCGAGTGTTTCCGCACTATCCGCTACCATTTTTTCTGGCTTGCCTATCTTATTTTCCGGAATATGACGAAAGAAAAGTTGGAACAGTTGTTGAAATGCCTTTTTGTGGTAACGGTCTTTTGTTCGGTTCTGTTTCTTTTGCAAATTGTATTGGATGAAACAATATTGGTCGCGACGGTAAAATCGACTGCAAGTCTGCTTGGAATCAGGATTCCGCGTTATTACAACCAGCCGGAAATGCTGACTTTCTTTGCTTTTATGGCGATTTACCGCAATCCGTTCAAGGGAATTTTCAAGATGCTGACAACCGTCATACTCGTCGCCGCCCTGCTTGGCGCATTCCACCGCAATGTGTGGGCTGCTCTGCTTATTGCGGCCTCAATCGGATATGTGCTTCAACTGCCGCGGCTGAAACGAGTCAGGGTTGTTGCGGTTGCGTCTGCGGCGGCCTTGTTTGTGGTTGTTTTTTTTGGTTACAGATTTGCAAAATCCAGAACATTTATCGACATTCAAAAAGTTGCAGCCGGTAATATTACGGATACAGATATTGATTTGGACGATTTGACGGAATCGACGTTCGCTTTCCGCATCGCCCACCTTTTGGAACGGAATAAATACCTGATTGACAATCCGAAAGCAAGATTTTTTGGCGGCGGGCTGATGAACGAAACTTCCAAACTGACCTATTCAATGTTCGATTTTGACGTTGGAACTGTGGAAGAAGTTTCCGGCAACCCCGCGCAGTTGGATACGCCGGATATTTCCTATTCTGTCTTGCTGATACGATACGGCTATGTGGGAACAGTCCTCAATATGATGCTTTTTGTCTATCTTGCCGTGTTTTTCTGCAAGCACAGGGACAATCGATACGGACTTTTCTCGTTTCTGTTCTTCATTTTCTCGTTGGTAACATCGTTCTTCTCATGGACTTTTATCTTGCCGATAACCATTGTTATGCCGCTTATTACTTTTTGTATAATAAAAAAAGAAGAATCGGGCTGTGAATGAGGAAATTAAAATAAGCGTGATTACCGTTGTCCGCAATGGCGAAAAGACATTGGAAAGTACGATGCTTTCTGTTTTGAATCAAACTTACGGCAACATTGAATATATCGTTATCGACGGTGCAAGCAAAGATAAAACTGTCGATATTCTCATAGATTACGCTTCAAAAATTGCCTGCGGCGCGTTTCCAAATGTTTCTTTCAGATGGATGAGCGAGCCGGATAAAGGCATTTACGACGCGATGAATAAGGGAATTAATCTGGCGGCCGGCGAATGGATTAATTTTATGAACAGCGGCGACAGATTTTATGAAAACGGCGTGTTAAGCGATATTTTCAGCCATAAGGAATATCTTGACGCCGACATAATTTACGGCGATACCCGGGTTTTTACGGAAAAATATTCAAGGGTGGAAAAACACCGCGAAATGGATTTTAAAAAGCGGCAGTTGGGTTTTTGTCATCAATCGTCGTTCACAAAAACTGCGCTTTTGAAAGAAAATAAGTTCGACGACAGCCTGAAAATACTTGCCGACTACAAATTTTTCTACCAATGTTATTTGCAAGGGAAAAAATTCCGGTATTGCCACGTAATTGTTTCATCTTACGACAATAACGGTTTTTCGGAAAACAATCCGATGTTGATGATTAAGGAATATAATGCCGTTCACGGGACAGAAAACAGAGTAATTTTCGATGTTTTTATCCATTATTATCGTAAATTTGTGCCGGAAAAAACGCGCAATTGGTTAAAAAATATTGTATGTCGCAAATAAAAATATCGGTAATAATTCCTGTTTATAATTCGGAAAAATATCTTGGCGAATGTTTGGATTCAATTATTAATCAAACAATTAGCGAGATAGATATTATTTGCGTGAACGATGGCTCGACCGACCGTTCGCCCGAAATACTTGCCGAATATGCGGCAAAAGAACCCCGGATTATTATCGTGAGTAAGGAAAACGGAGGCGCCGCTTCCGCGCGGAATGCGGGATACCGGCATATACGCGGAAAATACACGCTTTTTGTAGATAGCGACGACACGATAGACAAAACGCTTTGCGAAAAAACATACGCCGAGGCCGAAAAAGATAATGCCGATATAACTTATTTCCTGCTCGAAAACAATCAAATAACTCCGTTGGAGCGGTTTTTGGCCGAACATCCTTTCCGCGAGGCTGATTTCGCTATTTTGGCGACGGAAGTTTCGATTACCCAACTTTGGAAGTCCGATTTCATTTTAAAAAATGACGTAAAATATCCGGAAGGACTTGTGTGCGAAGATGTTGCATTTCATTGGAATGCTCTGATGTTGAATCCGAAACTGGCTTTTGTTGATGAAAAACTGTATTACTACCGCAAAGTTGCCACTTCTGTGTCGCACAATAAGATTGTGCCGATAACTAAAATTTTTCCGGTTTGGGATATTATCGAAGAAATGTTGAAGGAGCGCAAACTTTTCGACAAATATGCAGAAGCGTTTTTCCGTTACAAATTCTGCTTCTATTATCTGAATTATCATAAAGAGTGGGATTCGCCTGTCAAGAAAAGTGAAGTAAAAAAAATGCTTCAAGATATTTTGAAACTGTACGACTTTTCAAAATTAGATTTCACAAGCGTTTATCTGTTGCCTAAATCTCAAAATTTTGCCATCCATTGTTTCTGTAAATGGCTGAAAGACAGCATATTATATGGAATAATTTACCGGTTGTTGATTATTGGGAATGAATTAAGGAAAAAAATTAAAATTTAGCGATGAAAATTTTGTTTCTACCAAACTGGGATGTAGCACAGGCGGAGGAAGATATTAAAAATCTTCAATCTGCCGATAAGAAAATAACCGGACAGCCGTATTGGTTTTTCAAATATTTTCCCGAAAATACGGAAGTTGAAGTCATCGACCGCCAAAAAAACAATTTGCTGCACCGCTTGGAAGTGAAATTGAAATTTTATATCCGGCAAGCGATTTTAGCGTTTAAAGCCGACAAAAAATACGACGCCGTCGTTTCGCACGGAGCGCAAAGCGGACTTGTCTATTCGCTGTTGAGAACGGTTTTCGGCAAAAAACGTCCGGTTCATATCATTATCGACGTCGGCGGAATGAACGGCGGGCGAAATTCCAAAGCAATTAATTCTGCGATAAGGTTTGCACTGAAAAGCAAGCCCGCAATTATTTGCCATTCCAAGGTTATCAACGAAAATTACAGGCAGTCTTTCCCCGATTTGCTGCCAAGAACGGCGTTTATCCCGTTTGGAGTAAATCCCGACGAGTTTGACTGTATTCAAGATACTGAAACTCAAAACTTTATTCTTTCGTTCGGCACGTCAAAACGCGATTATGAAACCTTGCTCAAAGCGTGGCATTTGGTTGATAAACAAGGTATTAGATTAAAAATAGCCGGAATTGAATATTTTACATCCTGCAACATTGACGATTCGGTCGATTTCTTGGGAAAAATTCCCGTCAGCGACTTGAAGGATTTGATACGAAAATCGCTGTTTGTCGTTATTCCGCTGCCTGTTTTCAACTATTCTTACGGCCAAATGAGTTTTTTACAGTCGATGTGCCTTGGCAAAACGGTAATCGTTACCAAAACTCCAAGTTCGATTGACTATATCGAAGACCGAAACGGCGCTTTTTTTGTCCAACCATACGACGAGCAAGACTTGAAAAACAAGATTGAAATGTTGCTGAACGACAGGCAATTACTGTCGGAAAACAACAAGAAAGCGGCTTCCTTTATCAGGGCGAATTTTACAGAGCAACAAATGGGGGAAGAAATTTATAAATTCATAAAATCACAATTACAATGCGTTCAATAATAAAAAAAATCACGCCGGCTGTATTCCGTTACTATTATCAGCAAACTAAACAACTGATATACAAGATTAAAGGCGTAAAACGCAAAAGGCGGCTGATTACTTATCTGCAATCGAAAAATAACCTGCCGCTTGAAGAAAGCGAATTATTGCACAATCTCTTAAAATCCAATAAGATAACCGTTTTTCCATACGATTATGTCGAAAAATATCATTGGCAGGATATTAAAATGGAGTACGACAAAAAAGAGAAAATGTACTATACCCTGCTGTTCGGCGATAAACGGCTGTATTTCAAGCAGAAAATGACGAAGAGAAGTTGCGCCGAATATATCAGCAGCATTGCCTGCGAACAGGATTTACAGTCGCCTCATTGCTATTTGTCCGATACATTTACGGTTGGCGATTCTGCGGCGCTGGTTGACGCCGGCGCTGCCGAAGGGTATTTTGCATTGAGCGTGATTGATAAAGCGCAAAAAATCTATCTGTTTGAACCGGATTCCGAATGGCGCAAGGCATTGGAAGCGACTTTCCGGCCGTGGCGGGAAAAAGTGGAAATTGTCCCCAAATTCGTGGATGTCCGGGACAACGAAACAAGCGTATCATTAGACGCTTTCTTTGAAAACAGGACGTATCCGACATTCATAAAAGCCGATATCGAAGGTTTTGAGAAAAACCTGCTGCTTGGCGCAAAAAATATTCTGACGACAGCGTCCTCGCTGTCGATAGCGATATGCGCCTATCATCGACAAAATGATTACGAAGACCTGTCGAAAATCTTGTCGGGATACAACTTTTCGCTTGCTCCGTCGCATGGATTTATGTTTTTATACACCGATGGCACATTTCCCTATTTGAGGCGCGGCATTTTGCGGGCGCAAAAGGATTTATACAATGAAGAAATAAAAAATAAATAGTTCCCAAAATGAACCGCAAGATAAAAATAATATGCCTGCTCGCCGCAGCCCTGATTTGCGCCTGCTCGAAACAGAGCGGCTCCGAAAAGCCGCTGCTGATGGTAACTGTCGAGCCGCAACGCTTCTTTGCCGAACAATTGGCCGCCCCGTTTTTCAGGGTTGAAACTATGGTTCCTCCCGGCGCAAGCCCGGAAACTTACGACCCGGCTCCCGAAAAAATGGCCGCCCTGACGAAGGCAAACGCCTATTTCGCAGTCGGCCGCCTCGGATTTGAACAGGTCTGGCTCAATAAAATGAAGCAAAACTGTCCCAAGGTAAAATTTTTTACTACCGACGAAGGGGTAAACCTGATTTTTTCGGAACACAGCCACGGAAGCGGATTTCACGACGGCGCCGACCCTCATGTTTGGAGTTCCCCGATTCAGGCTCTGACCATGGTCGAAAATATGAGCCGTTTTTTGATTTCCGTAGATGAAAAAAATGCCGAAACGTACCGAGAAAATGCTCAAAAACTGACCGGAAAAATCAAAAATCTCGACGCTGAAATCCGCGAAATTCTCGGCCGGTCAAACCAAAAAGCATTTATCATCTATCATCCGGCGCTCACGTATTTTGCCCGCGATTACGGATTAGAACAATATTGCATAGAATCGGAAGGCAAAGAACCCTCGCCCGCGCAGATAAAATCGCTTATCGAAACCGCTCGCGAAAAACAGATAAAAACGGTTTTTATCCAGCAGGAATTTGACCGGAAAAACGCCGAGGCAATCGCCCGCTCCGCCGCTTGTAAGTTAGTGGTAATTAATCCATTATCATACGATTGGGAAGCAGAATTATTAAAAATCGCAAAAGCATTGTCAGATGAATAAACCTGTCGTAGAAATAAAAAATCTGAATGTCGCCTACAACGGCAACATCGTGCTGAAAGACGCCTGCCTGACGGTTTACGAGCAGGATTTCCTCGGAATAATCGGCCCCAACGGAGGCGGGAAAACGACGCTGGTAAAAGCCATTCTCGGCTTGTTGAAGCCTGTTTCGGGCGAAATCCGCTTCGCAGACGAAAACCTGAAAAACCGCATCGGATATATGCCGCAAAACAATCAAATCGACCGGAAATTCCCGATTCTCGTTGCCGAAGCAGTCGATTCGGGGCTTATCCGAAACAAGAACGAGAACCGCGCTTCCCGAAGGGAAAAAATATATAAAATGTTGAGTAATATGGGAATAGAAGACCTTGCCTTGAAGCCGATAGGCGAACTTTCCGGCGGACAGTTGCAGCGAGTTTTGCTTGCGCGGGCTTTGGTCAACGAGCCGGAATTGCTGATTCTCGACGAGCCTAATTCATACGTGGACAAGTTTTTTGAATCGTATTTCTACAACGAATTGCAGGAAATCAACCGCACAACGGCAATAATCCTTGTTTCGCACGACATCGGGACTATCGTTTCGACTGTGAAAAATATCGCCTGCGTGAACGAAACCCTGCATTACCACTCCGGAGCCGACGTTAGCGGCCACTGGCTCGAAGAACATCTCGGCTGCCCGCTCGACGTTATCGCCCACGGCGACTTGCCGCACCGCGTCCTGAAAAAGCACGATTCATAAATATCCCCAAGTCCGCAGGAAAAATACTATCAGAAAAATTGTGAAACTCGCTAATCCTGTGGTCATTATCACAATTTGCGCCGAAAGTTCGCCATCGTTGCCCATATTGTCGGCCATAATGTAACTGACTACTGCTGTGGGAGTTGCAAACAGGCTGACTAAAACGCTCAATTCAGCCCCGCGAAATCCCATTTCGACGGCGATAAAAAGCATAATAACAGGAATAAAGATAAGGCGCGAAACCGTGGCTGCAACCACTTTCCAGATATTATTCCGCAAACTCGAAAACTGAAATTCGCCGCCCATCACAAACAGCGCAAGCGGAGTGGCAATTCTGCTTATCTGCTCAATCGGAAGTTCGATGAAATGCGGAAAACCGATATGCAGCGAGCCGAAAATCAAACCAAGGCAACAGCCGATTATCAGCGGATTTGAGATAATATCTTTCAGCAGTTTTTTTATGTCTATCCGCTTGCCCGATTTTTCGGAATGTAAGGTCAGAATGACGACTGCAAGCACGTTGTAAACCGGAATTACAATGGCCATCATCATCGCAATGGCCGTTATCGCCGAATCGCCGCACATAGCGGTGGCCAAGGGGTAGCCGTAAATCAGAAAATTGCTGCGGTAAATGCCCTGAATCATACTTCCCTGCTGCCCGCGCCGGCGGATAAACAGATGAACAGCAAGGCTCGTCAGCAAAATAATGGCGGCAAGGCCTGCCAAAACGAGCAAAATGAGTTTGCCGTTTGAAAAATCGCCTCTGTAAGTTATCCTTATATCCTCGAAAAGCATCATCGGCAGCAGAAATTGGAACACAAAACGGTTCATCTGCGAAAGGAAACTGCCCGAAACAAAATTTATTTTTCTTGCAAAGTATCCGATGGCCATCAGAACAAAGAGCGGGGCGACGACATCGACCGAAAATAAAAATTCTTCCATAAAATTATGGCAAAGATACGGTTTTTTTTTCGCTTTTTTCGTATTCCACTTTTTTTCATTACTTTTGTTGCTCCAAAAAGACTAAAAATTATGTTACAAGTATCCGAACGTTTGGCGGCTTTGTCCCCATCCGAAACATTGGCGATGTCCCAAAAGAGCGCTGAATTGAAAGAACAAGGCGTTGACGTCATCAATTTGAGCGTCGGCGAACCCGATTTTTTTACCCCTGACTATATCAAGGAGGCCGGAAAAAAGGCGATTGACGACAACTTTACATTTTATGCACCGGTAGCAGGCTATCTCTCTTTGAGAAAGGCGATTGCCGGAAAACTCAAAACGGAAAACGGCCTCGATTACACGCCCGACCAGATTGTCTGTTCCAATGGAGCCAAACAGGCGGTTTGCAACGTACTGTTGAGCGTAATCGGCCCCGGCGACGAGGTTATCGTACCTGCCCCATACTGGGTAAGTTACGTCGAAATGGTAAAATTAGCCGGAGGAAAAAACGTAGTCGTAACCGCAGGAATTGAACAGGATTTCAAGATTACTCCCGCCCAACTCGAAGCGGCTGTTACCCCGAAAACAAAGGCCCTGATTCTCTGCTCGCCATCGAATCCTACGGGCAGCGTCTATTCCCGCGAGGAACTGAAAGGACTTGCCGAAGTCGTAGCCCGTCATCCCGATTTGATTGTTATTTCCGACGAAATTTACGAACATATAAATTATGTAGGCAAGCACGAAAGCATCGCACAGTTCGATGAAATTCGCGGGCGCGTAGTTATAATCAACGGAGTATCAAAGGCTTACGCAATGACCGGATGGAGGCTCGGCTGGATGGCTGCTCCGAAATGGATTGCCGCAGCCTGCAACAAATTGCAGGGTCAATACACTTCTTCGCCCAGCAATATCGCTCAAAAAGCGGCAGAAGCGGCCTATCTCGGCCCGCAGGACTGCATAGAAACAATGCGCCGCGCTTTCGAGCGCCGCCGCGATTTGATGGTTTCGTTGGCAAAAGAAATTACGGGATTGAAAGTCAATCAGCCCAAGGGCGCATTTTATCTTTTCCCCGATTGCAGCGCATATATTGGTAAGTCGTTCAACGGCAAGAAAATAGAAAATTCAGCCGATTTGGCTATGTATCTGCTCGAAGAAGGCCACGTGGCTTCCGTAGGCGGACTTGCGTTCGGAGCGCCGTCCTGCATCCGTTTTTCATACGCCACTTCGGAAGATTTGCTTACCGAGGCGATGAAAAGGGTTAAAAAAGCGCTTGAAAATTTAAAGTAAAATCTTATTTCAGATAGAACATCTCGCTCGGAGTTGTGCGTTTCAGCGGATAAACGTTAACGTCGGCTCCGATGCGGATTCCGTATTGTCCCATAGCCATTTCCACGGTTTTGACGGCTAATTCGGGATGATTATTGTCCTTGCTCAAATGGCAAAGCCAGATATTTTTCAAATGGAGGTCGAAATTTGAAGCCAGAAATTCGGCGGTTTCGGTGTTTGACAAATGGCCTTTTTCGCCGCTGATGCGTTCTTTCAGAAAATCGGGATATTTGCCTTTCGACAGCATTTCGGGGTCGTAGTTGGTTTCGATGACAAGATGATTGGCTGTCCGCACAAAATCGGCCACTTTTTCGGTAATACGGCCAACGTCGGTGGCTAAAACCCAGTGATGTTCGCCGAAAATAACCTGATAACCAACGCAATCGCTCGCATCGTGAGGCACGTCGAAAGCCGTTACCTTGAAATCGCGGATGATAATCGGCTCTTCCTTGACCAAAGTCCGCCGCGAAACCGTGAGTTTGTGTTCAATCTGCGGGCTGCTGTTTATTCCTTTGTGTACCAACTCGGTAGCATAAATAGGGATGCCGAGTTTTTCGCCTAAGCTGCCGACGTATTTTACGTGGTCGGTATGGTCGTGAGTGATAAAGACGGCCATAATCCTGTCCATCTCTATCCCGTTGTCTTTCAACGCTTTTTTTATTGAGCGGAGGCTGACGCCCGCATCGAAAAGAATGCCGTAGTCATCCGTTCCGAGGTAGTAGCAATTTCCGCTACTTCCGCTTGCTATGCTTTGGAACTTGAATGTCATCGGCTATTCGTGATTGTGGAAGTATTTGTTAAAGAATAAAATATGATAGTCGATAGAATTTTTCCAGTACTCTTTATTGTGATTTCCCTGACGAATTGTATAATCGTGGTCGATTCCTTTGGCCCAGAGCGCCTTATCTAACGCCTCGTTCAGCGGAAAACAGAAATCGCTCGCTCCGCAATCGAAGCAGATTGCCAACTGTCCGTTTGAAATCCGGTCGAGCATATTCATAACCGAACTTTCTTCCCAATTTTCGCGATGCGAAGCCATATCGCCAAGTAAATCAACGAGTTCGTAATTATTGCCGCGGTTTCTCACATCAACTGCTCCGCTTGTGCTGCCTACCGCTCCGAAAATCTCGGGGTGCCGGAAAGCGTTGTACAGGGCGCCGTGTCCGCCCATGCTCAAACCCGTTATTGCCCGATGGTTGCGGTCGGCGACGGTCGCGTAGTTGGCGTCGATGTAGGCCGGCATTTCCGAAGAAATAAACGTTTCATACTGCGATTCCTTTTTCAAAGGACTGTTCAGATACCAACTGTTTTTCCCGTCGGGGCAAACAAAAATGATGGTTTTTTCGTCGGCTATTTTGGGCAGTTCCGGTTTTATTCCGAGCCATTGCTGTTCGTTGCCCGAATAACCGTTCAGCAGATAGACGACGGGGCATCGTTCAGGTTTGGTTTTCAGAGCCGCGTCGGGCAAGATTACAACCGCCTTTACCTGCAAATTCATCGAACGGCTTGGAATAGCGATTGAATCAACCTTAGCGGCGCGGGCATAAGTCGAAATCAAAATCAGCGCCAGAGATATTATGAAAATAATTCTTTGCTTCATACTTTGTTTAAGAATTTGCAAAGGTACGAAAAAAATCTGTTCAATTCAATATCAAATTACTTTTTTGTATAAAAACTGCGTTCTAAATTTGGTATCTTGCCTGAATATCTTGTAAAAAAAACATCAAAAATTTTAAATATTTTTCAAGAAATGTATAATTTTTGAAAAATATTAGTACCTTTGAAGCGACTATATGCCCGAAGCGTCGGGATAAGTATAGTTTACATAATTTCCAAGCGTTTACG
>JAISUN010000101.1 GCA_031272085.1 Dysgonamonadaceae bacterium
CGGCTGACCACATATTCGATGCCGAGTTCGCGACACAATTCTTCTTTGAGCGTACTGTGGCCATCGCTGTTGACGAAAAGAATGTCGGGTTTCAGCCGCTTGATCTCGTCGAGATAGTCTATGAGGCCGCTTCCGCTGTTGATCCAGGCGTCTTTGACCGCTTTGAGCGATTTCACCATGTAGAGCCTTTCGTCCTGATTGTTGAACGGGCGACGGGCTTTCAATTCGAACAGAGTCCTGTCGGAGCCGATGCCCACGTAGAGGTCGCCATATTGGGCCGCTTCTTCAAAGAAAGCCACATGGCCGCTGTGAAGCATGTCGTAGCATCCGCTGACAAATACTTTTTTCATCTTTTTATAAGGTGTATCATTTTTTCAGGCCACAAAATTAACTTTTTTTTCGGATATTCCATATTATATATCAAAAAAACTGCTTATGCGCTGAGTTGTGAAATCTTTTTTTTACCTTTGTTACGCAACATTTCAAATATGATCGGATATTCAAATATTCTGTTTGCTTTTTTCCTGACCTCTGTGGCAGGCCTTTCGACCGGCATTGGAAGCGCTATTGCGCTTATTGCTAAGCAAACTAATCGCAATTTTCTAAGCCTTTCGCTTGGTTTTTCGGCCGGTATCATGATATATGTCTCATTCATGGAAATGTTGCCGACATCGCTTGCGGCAATGACCTCGCTTTTCGGCGAAAAACAGTCAACGCTGTATCTCATACTCGCTTTTTTTGCGGGCATCGCCATCATCAGCGGCATCGACTTTCTGATTCCCGAAAGCGTTAATCCGCACGAAGCGCACGGTGTCGAAGAGATGAACAGCGGCGTGCGACTGAAACGTACCGGCCTCATCGTAGCCCTCACAATAGCCATCCACAACTTCCCTGAAGGTATTGCTACTTTCACATCAGCCCTCGAATCGCTCGACATCGCCATCCCGATAACGGTTGCAATCGCCATCCATAACATACCGGAAGGCATCGCTGTCGCTGTGCCGATTTACCACTCGACAGGCAGCCGCCGTAAAGCATTCTGGTATTCTTTTCTTTCGGGACTTGCCGAGCCGTTTGGCGCAGTGATAGCATATATTTTCCTGTTCAATTTCTGGACTCCGGCCATCAACTCAATAGTCCTCGCGACCGTAGCCGGCATCATGGTTTTCATATCGCTCGACGAATTGCTGCCAGCCGCCGAAAAATATGGCAAACATCATTTGGCCATCATCGGAGTGGTTGCCGGAATGGCAGTCATGGCATGTTCGTTGCTGCTGTTTGTGTAACAAGCAAATCAACCCTACGCAAGGTTTTGAACCCTGTTAGGGTTAGGTCGTTCATCATTGCGCTCCTCTGCGCAATCTCTTTCTCAACCCGCGCCCAGGTAACCATCGGCGCTCTCGACGAGCCGATGAAAGGCGCAATGCTCGACTTAAGCCCCAAATCGGCTGTAAAACTTGGCGGTCTGCTGCTTCCCAACATCTTTATCACCAACAGCGACAGCCTGCCGAACAGGACTATTTCCCGGACTTGCAGGGAATGGTCGTCTATAATTCCAATCCCGACCTCGCAGGAGGTACGGGAATTTTTTTCTGGGACGGTTGGGAATGGAAAAAAGTCGGCTCCGACAGCGGATTTAAGACGGAGTGCGAACTCACGCCGATTACCGCTGCGGGCGGCGACCTGACCTGCTCGGTCGTCGATGAGTTTTGTACGCTCGACGCCGATTACACTTTCAACATCATTGCAGGCGGCAATTTTGTTACGCTGACGCCTGTCGATGCGCGGAAAGGAAAATTTACCCTTTCCTTCGACCATAACCCGACGGCGGAAACACGGACAGTAATTGTTGCTTGTAACTTCGCCTTGCGGCGAGGCGCACGCTTTTGTCTATCCGCAGGAAGGCGACGATTCGGGGTGCGGTTCAACTCTTGTTGCACCAAAAATTCTTGGCGAGAACACGACCGACCTCTGCGCAGGAGGCGCGGTTTACCTTTATTTACAGGGACGACCGGCGGGAACTTACGTTTGGACACGGAACGGCGGTCTGGTATAAAGACGGTGTGCGGACGGCGCTTTCGGGAAATATTATTGCGGCGGACGAAGGCGACTGGTTTGCCGTGCTTGAAGACGGCGGCTGTTCGTCGATTCAGTCAAACACAGTTACGGTATTTCTTGACGCTAATGCGGGCGCCGGCACAATTACACCGCCGACAATAAAAATTAACGACGCTTCGACGTCAGGCAGCGCAGCGCTTTGTCGCGGAGGCGCTCCAACATTTGAAGTTACGGCGCCGCAGTCGGACGTAATTTATACCTGGTATCGCAACAATACCTCGATTGGCACAGGCTCGACGCTGACTTACAGCATTACGTCCGATGCCTCGTTTATTTTGCGATGCCACGCAACCGCCGCCGCACAGTGTCCGAAAGAAACGGCGATTGCGATTTCGGTAAGTTCGTCGCGACCATCAGCGCCAACCATTGTTTGCAACACTCCGGACGACGCAATCTGCGACGGCTCGGCTACGCTGACAGCAAATCATTCCGGCACGGTTTCTTCTTATTTATGGTATCGTTCCGATACGGAAACCGGAACTTATGCGCAAATCGTGGGACAGTCGGCGCAAACGCTTGTAATCAGCCAAACAGGATTTTATAAAGTGCAAATGCAGGACGGAATTTGCCGCTCGGCGCTTTCGGCTGCAAAAAATATTGCAACAACTTCCGGCGCGGCAGGAGTAACGATTTCCCCCTCAAAAACAACTAATATTCACGCAGGAAATACCGTAACTTATACTGCCGCAATGGATAATCCGCAGGGCGCAACATACCAGTGGACAGTCGCGTCGGGGACAACCAATGCAACGCCAACTTCCGGCACGGGCGACAAAATCGCCGTTAATTTTTCCGCGGCAGGCACGGCGACGGTTTCGCTCGCCGCAAGCAACGCCTGCGGAACAGCGACGGTAACAGTTTTCGACTTTGCGGCAATACCGGTTGGAACCGGTACATTGACAGGGCGCTCCTGCTTTGACGTAGCCCAAATCAACGACGGCGGCACTTGCGGCGATTTAGCGTCCCGTCAGGCTCTGTGCAACAAGTCAGAACGTTCTGAAACCAAGCCCGACCTCTTGACGGAATTTTCAGCACGAGTTGAACGAGTAGTTAAACCTGTTAGGTTTTGAAAACCTAACAGGTTTAGGATGCGCGAATTTGCGCTTAATACATTGACTTTAAGCGATTTGCGTGGGGGGGGGGGGGGTAAGGACCAAAAATTAAAAAAAAATCACCAGAGCCCACGCCAAGGGCATGTACGGGCAACGGGGAGCAGGGGTATAATGCCTTAAAAAGAGGCGCTATGTTCTGCGAAATGTTCATTTGTTATTTCTTATTGATTTTTAACGGGGACAAAGGTAATCAAAATTATTAAATTATACATCTTTTTTTTGTTTTTCTGGCTTTTTAAAAAAAATCATAACTTTGCGAAAAAAAAGAGATTATGGTACGTACTGTAATTACACCTCAAAAAAGCACTTATCCTTTGGCTATTCCGCCGCATTACATCGGCAAAATGGTTGAAGTGCTGATTTATTCCAACGATGATTTCGTTGAATATAAAGAGCCTAAAAAGCAAAAGCCATCTGATTTTTTAGGAACATTGAGCGTTGCCGAAGGCGAAAAGTTTCATCAATATGTTAAGCAGTCGCGCGAAATTATACCCTGCTTACCCGAAACGTAGATGATTTCAAAAACATTGATAATCTTACTGTTTTGAATCCATTCGAGATTAAGTAATTTATTTAATTTCCTCCAGCACCCCCACCGCTTTCTCCACGGAATCCACTCCGCCAACCGTCAGCGTCCGTCGGTTGTTCCGCTCGTTGAGTTGCGTTCGGCGGTAGTTGTTTTTCACAAATTCTAAGAGGCGGTCGAAGGCTTTGCTTTTGTAGTAGGGCGATTCGATGTTTGACACGAGGAAAATGGT
>JAISUN010000114.1 GCA_031272085.1 Dysgonamonadaceae bacterium
CCGCCAACATTTCGGTCGTCAATTTCAATATTTTGCGAAATATAGTACTTTGTGAGTTCTTTTTGGCCGTCTTTTTTGAGTTCCATCTTCACCCTTTCGTTGCTGCCGTTGTAGGTAAATGTGGCAGAGTATCCGTTTTCGGTAATAGTAGCCGGACGCTGGAAAGAGGTGTATGTAACCGTCTGGTTGCGTTGCGGAACGAGCGCCGTTGCCGACTGGATGTTGGAAACGGCGTAGGGCTTGCCGGAAACGGAATACGAGAAAGTTCCGGCGTCGCTCATTGCCGTGATATTTCCTTTTACGTCGTAAGCGGTTGATTTACCGGCAAATCCTGTCAGGCGGTTCAGGTTGTCGTAAGTGAAATTTTCCTGTATATTCTTTTTGTTGTCCTTGCGGTAAGTGAGATTTCCCTTCGTCGCGTCGAAAGAATATGAAAAGTTCTGGAACGAGCCTGCCGTCCGGGAAGTCGGCGTTCCGTAAACGTCGTAGGCGTAAGAGCGGGTAAAGTTTCCTGTTACTACATACCGTGGCTGGCCGTAAACGTTTACTTCGTACATCCGCCAGAATGATGTTGTACCTGCTTTTATTTCAAGCGGATAGCCGTTCTGATACGAGTAGTTTTCGGTAGTTATGTTTCCGCCGTTAGTGTCGTATTTTACAGAGGCTATTTTCCCGTTCTGGTAAGTAAATGTCCGTTTCAGGAATTTTCCGTCGGTAACGGTTTCATTTACTGTTGCCACCCGTCCGTAAGCATCGTAGGTATAGGCTACGGAGCAGCCGTTTGTTGAGGATTCGGAAGTTTGCCGTCCGTAAGCGTCATACACGTATGTAGTTGTAAATTCGGGACTTGTTTTAGTCGTCAGCCTGTTATATGCGTCGTAGGCGTAAGTTATTGTTTTGCCGTTGGCATTTTTTTCGGAGGCAATATTTCCGGCTGCGTCGTAAGTGTAGGTCCGGGTTCCGGCGCTGGGGTCGATTATTTTCAGTTGCCGCCCGTAACTGTCGTAAGTAAAGGAAGTTGTAACGTTGTCAGGGGCGACAATCGAGGTCGGCTGTCCGTCGGGACGCAGATTGTAGGTAATCGTTCCGGCAGGGTCGGAAACCGAAATCAGATTGCCTTGCGCGTCGTAATATTGCGTTGAAGAAACGCCGTCTTTTACGACGGTTATATTTTTGCCGTCGTAACTGTACCTTGTCATTCGTCCTGTCGGTTCTTTTACGGATGAAACCTGGTCGTAATCGTCGTAAGAATATTCGTCCCAATATGAACCGTAATTATAGAACGAGCGCGAAACTTTCTGCAACAGGCCTACGGTATAGTAAATTTTATCAATATGCGATTCGCGTCCGTCGAACAGTGTAACGCTTTTGCGGGTTTCGCGGCCGAGGGCGTCGTAGTATGTTTTTTGGGTAGGCTGTTCGGTTGCCGACGACATTATACGGAACAGTCCGTTGGTGCCGGCTTTATCCCATGTATAGGCAGTCGAGGCTATTGTCCCGTCGAAATTGGTTGTTTGCGTATTCCGCCCAAATTCGTCGTAAGTGTAAGTGCGGGCTTTATTGTAGCAGTTTGTAATCTTCGATACAAGTCCTGTGCCGTTATATTGGTAGGAAGTTTTCAGGTTTAGCGGATTTATTTCGCTTGTAACCCGTCCGTATGAATCGAAAGTATATTTCGTAGTCTGGCTTGCGGGCGACGAATAATCTTTGTGTACAACCTGCGTGCAGTTGCCTTTTGCGTCGTAAGTATATTCCTCGTATGCAGTTTGATAACTGTTGTAGTATCTTGTTTTATTCAAGGGCGAGCCTTTGTTGTCGTGCGCCGCGATATATTCCCTTTCCTTGTAACTGCTGCCGTTTCGCGATACGGTTTTAGTTCTGTCGGTCGGGAATCCGAGCAAATATCCTGTCAGGGCGGTATTGTTGTAATACGTGGTTGACAGGGTTTCGGTTATTCCGTCGCCGTAGTTTACTTTTTGCGTGGTAGGATTTCCGTAAGCGTCGTAAGAAAAAGTTGTGGTCGCGGTTGTTCCTTTCACTTTGTCCTGCGACGTTAAGGAAGTCATTCTGATTTTTGCGATTTTGTTTGACGCTACCGAAACCGAATATACATAAGTGTTTTTAGCAAATACGCTTTCGTCCGCCTTCAAAATCCCGAAATTATAGGGGTCGAATGTTTGGGTTGCGCTTCTGTCGCGTATTTCGTCGTATGAAATTATTCTCTCGAATCCGCGGAAACCAAGTCCCTGCTTGTGTACAACTGCATTTTGATAAATGTAATGCCGGTTTTCGTTGATTTTCCCGTTGAAATACTGCGCGGTCGCCGATGGAAAAAACATAAAACTTATGCCGTTCTCATAAGGGAATACGGCTCCGCTGCCCTTGATATAGACAGATTCAAAATTTCCGGGATTATAGTAGTTTGAATACAAACTCTGATAGTAATTTTTTATTACCACGCCAAGGCTGCTTGCAACACCTGTCAGCAGTTTTTCTTTTGTATCGCTGCGAGGGTAGGAATAGCGTGTCATTATTCCGTCTTTCAGGGTCAGCAGTCGGGTAAAATACTCGCCGTTGTTGATATTTACGGGAATTATGATAGACTGTTTTGTCATTCCGGTATAAGTATTTCCGTCGTAAGCGGACGATAGAACGCCGTTTGCAGCAAGATAGATGTAAAACCTGTCGTTTAGGCCTTTTATCAAATCAGTCAGGCCGTCGCCATTCACGTCTTGCAGAAGAAACGATACATCGGCGGCGCCGTTTGCGCTTTGGCAGGAAGTTTTTTCATACTGTCCGTTGCCCATGCCATAATATATGTAGCAAGTGTTGTCGGTTTCCAATAATGGAGCAAGCAGTAAATCGGGCTTTCCATCGCCGTTAAATTCGCCCAAAAGCAGTGTCCTGAAAATAGCGCCTCCCGACAGTAAACTGTTTTTTGTCATTCCGGTATAGGTAGAAACTAAATTGAGGCTGTATGTGGAACCTGAACCTGTGAATTTGTAAGTTTGAATGCCGGAAGAATTTACGAGGCAAATATCGCTTTTTCCGTCGCCGTCGTAGTCCATTACGTACAGTTTGTCCATATTTTCTGCGTCGTTTCCAAACACTTTGTACGGGAAAATATATCCCAAACTATATACTTTGTTTGCTTCGAGGTCGAAAATATAGCATTGAGAAGTTACATCTGTTCTTTCTAACGGATTGTTGCACGATACGGCCAATATTTCCGTTTTCCCGTCGCCATTGAAATCGCCCGGAAAATAGAATTTTGGATGTATGCTCTTTCCGCCGTCGTTGTCGGTAAGAACTGTCGAGAAATTGAATGTCCTTGTGTATTTCAAGGCAAGCCCGTTGTAAATATTACTCTGGTAGGCCTTGAAAATAACCTGGTCGTAATTGCCTGACACTCCATTGTTTATTTTTATTACTTCATCGCCATACACTCCGTCAAGATTGGCGCAAATAACGTCGATGAAATTCTTTTCAGTTTGTGTGGAAGGCATAGGCCCGGCGAACGTACTTGTCAGTCCCGTATGAAAGAAGATACTTTCAGTACCGTCGTAATAATTGTCATATCTGTCTTGTGAGTGTTGGTACCAGTGCGAGTCGCGATGATGTCTGTAATAACTGTTTTTAACAGGAAATGTTATTACTCCGTCATCGTTATCCTCAATGCCGTTGTCGGGGTCGAACTTACCTATTTTTGTGTACAGTGCGTTTTTGTCGCTGAAATTATACCATGAAATTAACTGTGTTGTTCCTTTGGTAAACTTGTAGGCATTGTTGTTTTCGCCATACCAGAATTTGAGCGGATTCAGCGATTTGCCGGAAGCGGCAAGGTCGACTTGCGACAGCGCTGAACTGTTTTTTTGTATGATATAAGTCAACGAGTAAGTTCGCAGCGTGGCGCCGCCAAGTTTGCAGTTAATGTATTTCAGCCGCTTGTCTTCCTTAATTTTTAGGCCGGCGTTGTAGGCTATCGGCGTTTCGGAGCGTCCTTCGTAAGCAAATTCGACAGATGCTCCCGAATAGGCTATCTTCGTAGGCAGATAGCGGTTGTTTGCTTCTGTATAAGTATAGGTTACTGCATTGCCGTACAGGTCGGTAAGCGAGGTCAGCGGATATTGCAGTTTATTGACTGTATTTCCGGTATATCCGTAGATGCCCTTTCTTCCCGAAGGATAATAAACTTCAAAATATTTTACAATATTTCCGTTAAGGAATGCTGTCGCCTTGATGTAGCCCTGTTCTGATTCATACGTTATCTGGCTTGTGCTTTCGCCTGTTTTTATAAGGCGCATGCCGTCAAGAACAAAAGCGTCGTCTTTACTTAAAGAGACGCCGTTTGAGGCGCCGTCGTAGTAAATGCTTTTTACCGTCCGGCTTATGGACGACAATCCCGACAAACTCCAACCGACGCCGAGCAAGCCGTTGCCCGACAGGTGATTGTATGCGATTGCTAATTGCGGCTGCATTCCTTTTATACCGGGATAAACCTCTATCGGCACGTTGTAGGTCATTGCTCCGTTTTGGGCAATTCCGGATGTAAACGGAATTTCGCCTACGGCCTTGTTTGCGTCTATTGTAACGGTATTAGGCACGTAAGTGTTTGATAAAGCGGCTGTTGCAGCGGAAGCCTTTGGCACAGGCCTGTCCACTGTAACGACGTTAAATTCGCCGCCACTAATGCTGCCGGTCGTAAGTTCGGATGTTGGCGCGTTTTGCGCAAAAGCGTTTGTAAGCGCGGTCGCGGCAAATAAAATAAATAACGAAAATTGTTTGGTTTTCATTTTTTGAGTGATTTTTAGTTAATGATTAAGTCTGATTAAAAAAAGGCCTTACTTTTTGATGATTTTCCAAGTAGAAACATCATCGCCGATTCTAATCTTCATAATGTAAATTCCGTTAGCCTGACGGCTAATGTCAAAAGAGTTTTCGCGAGAAATTGAAGCCTTGCGGCTGACAACTTTGCCTGCCGAGTCGTAAATCGTGATTTCCCCCGCAGTTTCGTCGGAAAAATCCGGCAACTCTACGGATAACATTCCTTCCGTAG
The DNA here is from genome assembly GCA_031272085.1 of Dysgonamonadaceae bacterium. GTDB lineage: Bacteria > Bacteroidota > Bacteroidia > Bacteroidales > Azobacteroidaceae > Azobacteroides. Next base: position 5,057 of record JAISUN010000114.1, read on the forward strand.
GATTGGGAAAAATCCTGACTTCCTGCTTGGCTACAATGTCGTGTAGTTCGGTAGCGGCGTCTTCCTGCTTGGAAGAGCGTAAGAGCGTTATCTCGCGAGAGATGCGGTTGCCGGCAGCGTCGTAAGCAAATTTGACGTCCTGCGCCGAAATTTGCGCTGCCAAAAATAAAAAAACATTGGTTAATAGACTAAAATACAATAACTTTTTCATACACAAATAAATTTGATTAGTTTGATATTAATTTCAATTAATGATTAATCCTAAATTTATGCAAAGGAAGTTATCTTTTTATTAATAATTTACCAATTTTATGCGTAAATTATTTGAAAAACAAGTAAAATATCCGCGCTTTTTTATACTTTTGTTCTAATTATTCACTAAAAATTACTGATATGGATAAAATTAGTAGCGGTAAAATACATCAGGGGCATAATGTAAAGCGGTTAAGGGAAATGTTGGGAGTAAAACAGGAAATCCTTGCCGAAGGGATAGGGCTTTCGCAGCAATCGGTTTCACGAATGGAAAATCAGGAACAGTTAGACGAACAGACTATGGATAAAATCGCCGCTTTCCTGCATATTCCGGTTGACGCAATAAAAAATTTTGACGAAGAAAACGCCGTCAATTTTATTGCAAATAATTTTCATAAGGAAGCATTTCAGGGAACTATTATCGGAAGCGTAGCAAGTTACACGCCCTCTTTCAATCCGCTTGACAAAGTAATTGAACTTTACGAGCGGATGTTGAAAGAACGCGACGAACGAATCGCCGCCTTGGAGCAGTTGCTGAAAAATACCGACAATCCCCGCTAAAAGGGATTATGGATTTTAAAACTTGCTGGCTTTAAGGTATTTAACGATAAGGCAGAAAATCGTATAGAATTCTGTTTCCACTCCGGCAAGCAATGCGGCCGCGCTGAAAAGCCCGCTCGTAAGCCAAGATATTGTGTTTCCGGATAGTGGAATATGATTGATTGGCTGTTATTTTTCGTTTTTTTGGCCAATTTCTCAAATATTTTTTGTATGTTTGCGCATCAAAAAGAAGCAATGATAAAAAAACTAATCTTTATTATGCTGATAACATCGGCGGCTGCCGCTTACCCGCAGGAAAAAGACGCATTAACGCTGCAATCTTCGATGGTCGGCTGGGGTATTGGCAAGGTTTACGATACCTATCTTTCGCCCTTGGACTATTCGGGCAAAAATGTGGCCGTTTACAGCGAACAGTTGAAAGCGACAGGCATGGCGAGCGGGAAAATCATCGCCCAAACCCAATATTCCATCAACTATTCGTGGTCGAAAAACAAGGCCGAAACTGCCTCGTATTATACCGGGCTTTTCGACTATAATTACGGGATGTTCTACAAATTCAGCCCCGCGCCCAAACTCCGCATCTTTGCAGGGACGCAGGCCGGTTGCCTGCTCGGTTTTATCTACAACAACCGCAACGGCAATAATCCCGCTGCCGGAAAATTTCATCTAAACTTAAATCTTTCTGCAATAGCGAGTTATGAAATGAAAATAAAATCGTTGCCGCTTCGTTTCGGGTACCAGATTTCGCTGCCTTTTGCCGGAATTATGTACTCGCCCGATTTTGGACAGTCGTACTACGAAATCAGTCTTGGCGACGACAGCCAACTCGCTTATTTATCGTCGTTTCATAACTATTTGGCTGTCAAGAATATACTTACTGTCGATGTTCCCCTGAAATCGTTTACCCTGAAACTCGGATACGTTCATTCGTATTACGAAACGCAGATAAACAGCCTCGATTCGCGCATTTCGTCAGGGACTTTCTGCGTAGGCGTGGCGAAAAATTTTCTTATTGTCCCGACAAAAAAAATCAAGAATTACCGCTATGTTTTTGAATAAATATTTTGTTTTTATAGGTTTATTTGTCTGGTTATCAGTTTCTTGTGTTAAAATTGAAGAATATCCCGACAGTCCGGAAGGCAATTTCGAGGCTCTGTGGCAAATTATGGACGAGCATTACTGTTTTTTCACTTACAAGGAAATTGACTGGGATAAAATTCACGACGATTATGCGGCCCGGATAACGGACGATATGAACAGCGAATCGCTGTTTATGCTGCTTTCCGATATGTTGCAGGAACTGCGCGACGGACACGTCAATCTCACTTCCGCTTTCGACGTCGGCCGGTATTGGAAATGGTTTGAAGATTATCCGAAAAATTTCAATTACGACCTGAAAGACAAGTATTTACAGCCTAATTATTCCATTTCCGGCGGGATACAGTATAAAATTCTTGAAGACAATGTCGGTTATATGTATTACGAAGATTTTTCTTCCGCGCTTGGCGAATCAAATCTTGATTATATTATTGATAAATTTGCTGTGTGTCAAGGAATTATAATTGACGTGCGGAATAACGGCGGCGGCTTGCTGTCGAATGTCGAGAAAATTGCCGCCCGCTTTGTGAACGAAGAAACGCTTGTCGGCTACATTCAGCATAAAACCGGCAAGGGACACGACGATTTTTCGGAGCCTTTTGCCCGCTACATCGAGCCTTCGACGCGCTTACGCTATCAAAAGCCGGTTGTGGTGCTGACTAACCGCAGTTGTTACAGCGCGACCAACGATTTTGTAAATGCGATGCGCTACTGTCCGAATGTTACCATTATCGGCGACAGGACGGGCGGCGGCAGTGGATTGCCCTTCAATTCGGAACTTCCCAACGGCTGGGGCGTGCGTTTTTCGGCCTGTCCGGTTTTCGACGCGGCTATGCAGCATATCGAGTTTGGAATCGAGCCGGATATTTACGTTAATTTGGAGGACAGCGACGTCCAGCGCGGGAAAGACACGATGATAGAGGTAGCCCGCGAATACTTGAAATTTCAAAAATAAAATCAAGGTTTTTCTGACTTTTTGTTCGTTTTTAAAAATAATAATGTAATTTTGCAGATAATTTCTGTGATATTTTTGAAAATGGAAAATTACAAGTCAGATAACGAAACGGGAAATTTAATCTCACTTTATCATAAATTGCTGCGAAGCCTTAACGATTCGGTTAGCGCGGAAGAACGCAGGAAAACGCGGGAACAGGTTGTAAAAGTCTATAATTCAGACGCTACGCTGACCGACAATTACGGTTTGAACCTGCTCGAACGCAATCTTTCGACCGCCCTGATTCTTGCCGATGAAATAGGGGTCAAAGGCAATGTGGCGACGGCTATCCTGCTGTCGCAGGCGGTCAGCGACGGACGTCTGCCGCTCGATTACATAGCCGAAAATTTCGGCCACGACGTGGCCGACGTCATTCACGGCATAATGAAAGTTCAGGAACTTTACTCGCGGAATGCCGCCATCGAAACGGAAAATTTTCACAAACTGCTGCTGTCGTTTGCCGAAGACGTGCGGGTAATCCTGATAATGATTGCCGACCGCCTGCATCTTATGCGTATGGCTAAATCATTGTCGGAAGACAGTTTACAGAAGATTTCGGCCGAGGCTTCCTACCTCTATGCCCCGCTTTCGCACAAACTGGGTTTGTATAAGGTAAAATCGGAACTCGAAGATTTGTCGCTGAAATTTCAAGACCGCGAAATGTACGATTTCATCGCCCGCAAACTGAACGAAACCAAGCGTTCGCGCGACCTTTACATCGCTGAATTTATCGCTCCGGTAGAGGCACGCCTCAAAGAATTGAAACTGAATTTCGATATAAAAGGCCGCACAAAATCTATTCATTCTATTCGTAACAAACTGATTAAGAATAAGGTAGAATTTGAGAACATCTACGACCTGTTTGCTATCCGCGTCATACTCGATTCCCCACCCGAAAAGGAAAAAGCCGAATGTTGGCAGGTTTATTCGGTGGTAACAGATATGTATCAGCCTAATCCGAAACGGCTAAAAGACTGGCTGTCAATCCCTAAAAGCAATGGTTACGAATCGTTGCACACCACGGTTATGGGGCCGCACGGACGCTGGGTCGAGGTGCAAATCCGCAGCCGCCGTATGGACGAGATTGCCGAGCGCGGTTTGGCTGCCCATTGGAAATACAAGGGGCTGAAAGACGAAACCGGCCTCGACGAGTGGATGAATAATGTTCGCGAAGCCCTTGAACACAAGGATTCAGCGCCTTCCGACATCATCCGCGATTTCAAAATGGATTTGTACGACGAGGAAATTTTTGTTTTCACTCCGAAAGGCGATTTGTTCAAACTTCCGAAAGATTCCACCGTGCTTGATTTCGCATTTGCCGTACATTCCAAACTCGGCTCACGATGCACTTCTGCGCGGGTTAACGGCAAAAATGTTACAATCCGATACAAACTTCACAGCGGCGACCAGGTGGATATTCAAACCTCGCCAAACCAAACTCCCAAGCAGGATTGGTTGAGTTTCGTGAAAACGGCCAAGGCAAGGGTGAAAATCAAACAGTCGCTGAAAGAGCAGGCCGCCAAGCAGGTAGAATTGGCCAAAGAACTGTTGCATCGTCGCTTCAAAAACCGGAAAATTGACGAAGACGAATCGCTGCTGATGCGGTTTATCAAGAAAAAAGGATATAAAAACGTTACCGATTTTTACGCCGATATTGCGAACGAAAAACTTGACGTGAATCAGGTTATCGACCAGTATTTGGAATTGGAAAACCGCGAACTTGCTGAACATTCGGAGCGCAGCGTCGAGAATTTTCACTCGCCCACGCCGGTCGAAGAAAAGACGAAAACCGAGGATGTGCTGCTCATCGACCGCAACCTGACCGGCATCGACTATCAGTTGGCCAAATGCTGCAATCCCATTTACGGCGACGATATTTTCGGCTACGCATCGGCAAAAGGCATCAAAATTCATCGCCGCAACTGCCCAAATGCGCCCGAACTGATGAACAAATACGGCTACCGGCTGATAACCGTCCGCTGGGCGGGAAAACCGAAAAACAGTTATCCGGTAACGCTGAAAATTGTCGGCAACGACGATATCGGCATAGTTACCAACATAACTTCCTTAATTTCAAAGGAAAACGGAATGTCGTTGCGTTCAATCAGCGTAGAGCCTTCCGACGGACTGTTCCAAGGCGCTCTTACAGTGATGGTTAGCGATACTTCGGTTATGAATACGCTAATCAAAAAACTGAAAGCGGTAAAGGGCGTGAAGCAGGTTAGCCGGTTTTAAAAAACTAATGATATGGAAACAAACCCTCAACTTGAACTCGCCAGAAAATTTGTCCTGAACACAGGCCGCAACGTTTTTCTGACCGGAAAGGCGGGAACCGGAAAAACTACATTCCTGCAACAGTTGCGCGACTCGGCTGCCAAACGGATGGTCGTGGTTGCGCCTACCGGAGTGGCGGCCATCAACGCCCGCGGAGTTACCATCCACTCGTTTTTTCAACTTCCGCCGACGCTGCAAATCGGCATCGACCG
>JAISUN010000121.1 GCA_031272085.1 Dysgonamonadaceae bacterium
GCTCTGCAAGGCGAATCGAAAGAGTTCCGCGAAAGCGCATCCAGCCTGATGTTTGCTTTTGCTTTGGCATTGGTGCTGATTTTCCTGATTCTCGCGGCGCAGTTCGAGAGTTTCAAAGACCCGCTGATTATAATGCTTACGGTGCCGTTGGCGGTTGCCGGAGCGATGATTTTTATGGCTATTGGCGGGATTACGATGAATATTTTCAGCCAGATAGGGATAATTATGCTTATCGGGCTTGTTGCTAAGAACGGGATTTTGATAGTCGAGTTTGCCAATCAGCGTCAGGAAGCGGGAATGAATAAGTTGGAAGCGATAGAAGGCGCGGCTATTCAGCGTTTGCGGCCTATTTTGATGACGAGTTTCTGTACTGTTCTCGGCCTGTTGCCTTTGGCATTTGCGAGCGCAGAGGGCGCCAACAGCCGCATCGCGATGGGTGTTTCGGTTATCGGCGGTATGATTGTATCGACCTTCCTCACGCTTTTTGTTGTGCCGGCGGTTTATACTTATTTTTCAACAAGCAGAAAAAACAACGAGTAAAGCATGAAAAAGAATCTAATCATAATTTTCGCGTTTATTTACGGGATTTCATATTCCCAAGAAAAATACACCTTGCAAAAGTGCCTCGAAACCGGATTGGAACGCAATTACGACATCCGGATAATCCGCAATCAGGAAAAAATCGCCGACAATAACGCAACAGTCGGCAATGCCGGATTTTTGCCCTCAATCGACCTGTCGGCAGGCGTTTCGGGAACTTTGTACAACAAATATGAACAAAAATATACCGACGGTTCGGAAACAAAGTTGAACGACGTCTTGAACGAGGGCGCCAATCTGGGCTTGAACCTGTCGTGGACAATCTTCGACGGCTTTCAGATGCAAACGAGTTACCAGCGGTTGAAACAGTACCGCACAATGGGCGAACTGAATACGCGCCTCGTCGTCGAAAACTGGATTGCCGGGCTGGTTGCCGAATATTACAACTACATACAGCAGATAAACCGGCAGTCGAACCTGCGATACGCCGTCGCCCTTTCGCGCGAACGCCTCCGCATTGCGGAAGCAAAATATGAAATCGGAGCCGATTCAAAACTCGATATGGAGCAGGCTCGCGTGGATTTCAACGCCGACAGTTCGAGCCTGATAAAGCAATACGAGCAACTTTACGCTTCGCAAATTGCGCTCAACCGGATGATGGCTCTCGACAACGTTTCGGGAAATATCACGCTTGCGGATTCCGTCATCAATTTGAACCTCAATCTCGACGAAATTTCGCTGCTGAACTCGATGCAGCAAACCAATTCGACGCTTTTGCTCGCCGACCGTGACAAATCCGTCAGCGAACTCGATTATAAGGCTCTGAAAAGCCGCAACTATCCTTACCTCAAACTCAATGCCGGTTATGGATATACGGTAAATAAATACGGCGCGTCTTCGATGGAAAGGCAAAACACTCTGGGGCCGAACGGCGGACTTACGCTCGGATTTTCGGTTTTCGACGGATTCAACCGCAGCCGCGAACAGAAAAATGCCCGAATTGCAATTCAAAACCGGCAGTTGCAGTACGAACAGACTATGCTCGGCCTGAAATCCGATTTCGCAACAATGTGGATGTCCTATCAAAACAACATAAAACTGATAAATTTAGAACGCGAAAATCTCGAAACAGCGCATCAGAACTACGAAAAAGCAATAGAAAGTTACCGCCTCGGAACGTTTTCAGGCCTCGAACTGCGCGAAGCGCAAAACAGCCTCCTCGGAGCCGAAGAACGCCTTTTGCAAGCCCAATACAACACCAAACTTTGCGAAATTTCGCTGCTGCAAATCAGCGGACTGGCCGAAGAGTATTTGAAGTAATGATTTATAATACAGAGTATTATAAAATTTAAATTGAAAAATATTATTTAGAATAAGTCTAAATATGATACTTTGTATTGCATAGTATTAAATTTATTCATATTTTTGTGCCGTTATTAACATAGTGTACTGATGATAAAACTTGAAAACATAAACAAATCATACTTCAACGGCGCACCGCTGCACGTTTTGAAAGGTATCGACCTCAATATCGCCGCGGGCGAAATGGTGGCTGTTATGGGCGCTTCGGGGTCGGGAAAATCGACCTTGCTGAACATCCTCGGCATTCTCGATACCTACGACAGCGGGAATTATTACCTTGACAATCAGTTAGTTAAAAATTTGAGCGAAAGCCGCGCCGCCGAAATGCGCAACCGGATGATTGGCTTTGTGTTTCAGTCGTTCAACCTGATAAGTTTCAAAAACGCAATGGAAAATGTTGCACTTCCGCTTTATTATCAGGGAATTAGCCGTAAGAAACGAAACCGTCAAGCAATGGAATATCTCGAAAAAATGGGGCTTTCGGAGTGGGCGCAGCATTTGCCGAACGAACTATCCGGCGGGCAAAAACAGCGCGTCGCAATAGCCCGCGCCCTGATTGCAAACCCGAAAATCGTGCTGGCCGACGAGCCTACCGGCGCCCTCGACAGCAAAACTTCGGAAGAAGTTATCCAACTGCTGCGCGAAGTAAACCGCACCGGAATGACGATGATTATCGTTACCCACGAGCGCAGCGTGGCCGAAGCCACCGACCGCATTATTCACATCAGGGACGGGAGGATTGGCGATGTTTGATTTCGACAACTGGGCTGAAATTTTCAGCAGTATGGGCAAAAACAAGATGCGGATGTTCCTGACCGGATTTTCGATTTCGTGGGGAATTTTTATGTTTTGCATCCTCTTTTCGGCCGGAAACGGACTGAAAAACGGGATTACATCCAACTTCGGCGACCGCTCCGTAAATCGCAGCAGTTTCTGGGGACGGACTACTTCCTTGCCCTACAAGGGATTACCCGATAAACGCAGGATAAAACTCGACGACAACGACCTCAATTTGGTCAAGAAAATTCCGGGAATAACGGGCGTTTCAGGCCGCGTTTATAAGTCGGCTACGGCAAGTTACAAGACTTTCTCGTCAAGCAGCAGTTTTCTGGGCGTAAACCCCGATTACCAGCAGATTTATAATATAAAAATGGAAAAAGGCCGTTTCATAAACGCTCCCGACATAGCCGGATACCGCAAAACGGCAGTGATAAACCGGCGGATGCAGGAAGTCCTGTTTCAGGGCGAAGAACCGCTGGGAAAGCAGATTTTGGTTGGAAATCTGGGATATACCGTGATTGGAGTTTACCGTGAAAGCGAAAGTAGCGAAACGGGCAGCGACCCTATGGCTTATATTCCGTTTTCCACGGCTCAACGACTGTACGGCGGCGGCTGGGGAATTGACGAAATTACTTTTACTGTAACCGACGTTGATTCAAAGGAAAAAAACGAAGTATTTGAGAAAAATCTTCGCCGCCGCGAATCGATTTTGCACACTTTCGACCCCAAGGACGAACGCGCTCTGGGAATTTCGGGCGTGATAGACACCTATTTGCAAACGCTCGGAATTTTCAACGGCATTTCGGCATTTATCTGGATTATCGGCCTTGGAACGCTCATTGCAGGCGTTATCAGCGTCAGCAATATTATGCTGATTACCGTCCGCGAACGCACCCGCGAATTTGGAATCCGCAAAGCGCTCGGCGCAAAACCGAGGGCTATTCTGGGCAGCATCCTTATGGAATCCATCTTCATTACAGGCGTTTTCGGCTATTTCGGAATGTTTCTCGGAATCGGTTTCAGCGAATTGGTAAATTCCATCCTGACCGGTATGGATAACGATATTTCATTCGCTTTCCGCAACCCGACAATGGACGTAAGCCTCGCCGTCGGCGCAATGATTATCCTGATAATTTCGGGAGTGGTTGCAGGCTATTATCCGGCCTTGAAAGCAGTAAGAATCCCGCCCGTTGAGGCAATGAAATTAGAAAATTGAATTCATTCATTCAAAATTGATTAGATATGTTTGATTTAGATAGATTTCAGGAAATATGGAATACGATAACCCGCAACCGGGTGCGCAGTTTCCTGACCGCTTTCGGCGTATTTTGGGGCATCTTTATGCTGATGGCAATGCTCGGAGCCGGTCACGGATTGGAGCGTGGAATGTGGGAAGAACTCGAAGGAATCGCTACCAATTCCTGTTTTATGGGTTCGGGGCGGACGAGTATCGCTTACAAGGGCTTCCAGAAAGGGCGCTACTGGAATATCCGCAATGCCGATATTGATATTTTGGAACATTCAATTCCTGAAATTGACGATATTTCGCCTTTGCTTTTCGGCGGACGAATGGATAATAACACTGTGTATGAGGAAAATACGTCCACAGCATCAATCAAGGGCGTGAAGTCGAATTATCAGAAAATCGAAAAACAAACCCTGTCGCTCGGCCGCTTCATAAATGAACTCGATGTGGTTCAGGCGCGGAAGGTATGCGTTATCGGCGAAAAAATTTACGAGGAACTTTTTCCCACGAAACGAAATCCTATGGGGCTTTACGTGCGGGTTCGCGGGATATATTTTCAGGTAGTGGGCGTAACGAAAGGCGTTTCGAGCATCAGCCTGAACGGAAAATCCGAAGAATCGGTTTTTGTGCCGATAACAACCATGCAAAAACTTAATAATGAGGGCGATGTAATCCACATGCTGGCCGCTACGGCAAAGCCGAATGTCAAGGTTTCGGATATGGAAAAGAAGATGAAAGACCTGCTGAAAGCGGTTCACAGCGTGGCTCCCGACGACGAGCAGGCGATGTGGGGCTTCAATCTGGAAGAGACGTTCAACGTTTTCAAATACCTCTTTCTCGGCATCGCAACCCTGATTTGGATTGTCGGTTCGGGAACCCTGCTGGCCGGAATTATCGGCGTCAGCAATATAATGGTCGTTACCGTCAAGGAACGTACCCGCGAAATAGGCGTCCGGCGGGCTTTGGGCGCCAAACCGCGCACCATTCTCGGCCAGATTGTGATGGAAACGCTGACTTTGATTCTTATTGCCGGATTGCTCGGAATCTGTTTCGGGGTGCTGGTTTTGCAACTTGCCGACGTACTTTGGCTGCAAAAAGCCGAAAATATGTTCCTGTCAAGTCCGGTTATCTCGTTCTGGACGGCCGTAACATCGACCTTCATCCTGCTTGCCGCCGGTCTTGTGGCAGGCCTTTTGCCCGCCGTCCGCGCCCTGCAAATCAAGGCTATCGACGCTATTCGGGATGAATAAGGGGTAAATTTTTTGCTTTTGACGTCTAAACTCAAAAAAAAATATTAATTTTGAAGCATATTATTAACAAAAACAGTTTTATCTATGATATAACAAAAACGAAACATACATAATAATAAATGCGTTTAAAGCATTCTTGCCTTTGAAACTACCACTTTCAGATGTAAGTACAAGAATAAGTTTGACGCTCGCAGTAATGCGGGCTACTTGTTTGTATTTACGGGTTGTGGTAGACCTCAAAGGCGGATAGGAAGTCCGCTTTTACTTTTTTAAAGAAACCGTAATCGAACTAGGGCACCTCTAAAAATAAAAAGCACTAAAAAAGTGTCATAATATTTTGATAATCAGATAATTATTTGTATCTTTGCAGATAATTTAAATCATCAAAAATATGTCAACGCAATATCGT
>JAISUN010000008.1 GCA_031272085.1 Dysgonamonadaceae bacterium
ACGTCGATATGGGACCTCTGTTCCAGACGCCGGAAGAGGCTGCCCGTCAGGCAGTTGAGAACGACGTTCACGTTCTCGGCGTATCGTCGCTCGCAGCGGGACACAAAACGCTCGTGCCGCAGGTAATCGCAGAATTGAAGAAACTCGGTCGCGAAGACATCCTCGTGGTCGCAGGCGGCGTAATCCCCCCGCAGGACTACGACTACCTCTACAAAGCAGGCGTAGCGGCGATTTTCGGACCTGGAACTCCCGTAGCGCAGGCAGCAATCGCTATTTTGGAGTTGCTGTTGGCGTAATTGCTAAAACGCTGTTGTTAAACCTGTTAGGTTTTCAAAACCTAACAGGTTTTTTTGGAAAAAACATCCTAAATCCGCCCGCGAGCCTTCATTTCCAAATACTTGTTAATCAGATTTACGGACAGGTTTGCCGGTTCGGTCAGGAGCGTATAGACGCCGTATTGCCGCAGTTTGAGGGCAACAAGTTGCTTGTCGTAGAGAAATTTTGAGGCAACTACTTGCCTATAATAGCCTTCGGTAGTGGTTTGCGGCGAATCGGCAAAAGATTTCATCTCTACGTCCTCGAAGAAAACAGTCAGAACTGCGTGTTTTTGAGCAAGTTGGCGCAGATATTCGAGTTGTCGGCTGACGCCCGCAACGGTATCGAAATTGGTATAAACGACCAAAAGGCTGCGTTTGCTGATATGCTTGTTAATATGCACGCACAGAGCCGAATAGTCGCTTTCTCCGAAAGTTGTTTGCTGCTGGTAAAGGCTGTCGAGGATACGTTGCATCTGGCCGGTTTGTTTGGAGGCGGGAATAAATGTTTCAAAATCTTCTGCAAAGGTCGCAAGTCCGGCTTTGTCGTCTTTCCGAATGGCGACGTACGACAGCGCTAATGAGGCGTTTATGGCATAGTCGAGCAGCGTCATTCCGCGAAAAGCGCTCTGCATAATGCGTCCCTTGTCGATAATGCTGTAAATCTGTTGCGAGCGTTCGTCCTGATAAACGTTTACCATCGGGAAATGCCGACGGGCGCTGGCTTTCCAGTTGATTGAGCGGTAGTCGTCGCCGGAAATATATTCTTTAATTGATTCAAATTCAGTATTTTGGCCTATACGGCGGATGCGTTTTATGCCCATTTCGGTCAGGTTGTTGTGGATAGCCATAAATTCGTATTTGTTGAGCATTACATACGATGGGTAAACCGCTATGTATGCCGGTTTTGAGCATTTTATACGCCGGCTGGCCAACCCTATTTCAGTTGAAACATAAAGCAGGATAAGGCCGAATCCGTACTCGCCGCGCACCACCGGCCGAAGGTTGTATTTTATAATTTCCTTGCCGCCCAAAGGTATTTTGCACTTGAAAAGCACGTCGCGACGCTGAAAAATAACCGGAATCTCGTCGATTATTTCGGCGCGGACGGCAAAAGGCAGGTAATTTTCGACCACAAGGCGAACTTCATTGTCGTCGCCGTTGGAAAAACGGGGTGCGCAATAGCGCTCGGCGTCGCAGGCTTTTCCTTTCATCCACAACAAGATACATTCTGTTGCGGTCAGCAGAAGCAGTAAGGCTGCGCCGATTTTTCCCGCCTCAAAAGCGGCAGGAAAAACAAAGCCTGTCATTAGCAGCGCAATAATGGCTAATCCCGCAATATAGAAGCGTTTAGTCAGAAACATTTTATTTTGGAACCTCCACTTTTTCCATCAGTCTTTGGATGACTTTTATCGGGGTATGACCTTCCATTTCGGCCTCGGCGGTCAGCAGGATACGGTGTTGAAGCACGCTCACAGCCGCTGTTTTGACGTCTTCCGGCGTAACAAAATTGCGGCCTTGCAGCAGAGCAAAAGCCTTTGAGGCCTGCAAAAGCGCAACGGAAGCGCGTGGCGAAGCGCCGAGAAAAACAGCCTTACTGCTGCGCGTCTGCTGAATAAGGGCTGCAATATAGGTCAGCAACGTAGGTTCTACATAAACTTTTTCCACGAAGCCGAACATCTGCAACAGGTCGGAGCGCGAGATAACCGGCTTAACATCTTCGAGTTGTGTCAGGCGGGCATTGCGGTTGTGCCGTTCTAAAATTTCAACTTCCTCGTCGAGCGAGGGATAAGGAACGTTAATTTTCATCATAAAACGGTCTAACTGCGCTTCGGGAAGTTTGTACGTACCTTCCTGTTCCACAGGGTTTTGCGTAGCGATGATGGTGTAAATCGGACTCATCGGATGGCGGACGCCGTCGATAGTCGCCTGCCGCTCTTCCATAACCTCGAACAGCGCCGACTGCGTTTTGGCGGGAGCGCGGTTGATTTCGTCGGCCAGCACAATATCGGCAAAAACCGGGCCGGCGTGGAAGTTAAACTCGCTGGTTTTCAGGTTGAAAACCGAAGTTCCGAGTACGTCCGAAGGCATAAGGTCGGGAGTGAACTGGATTCGCGAAAAATCGGCGTCAATAAGTTTGGCCAACATTCTGGCTATAAGCGTTTTAGCCACGCCCGGAACACCCTCTATCAGAACATGTCCGCGAGCCAGAATTGCCGCTAAAATCAGTTCGACCTGCCGCTCTTGACCGACAATCACGCTGCCGATGGCGGTTTTCAGTTGCTCAACCTTTTCTGCGAAAGGCATTAAGTCGATAATTTCATTATTTGTTTCCATAAAGATTATATTTTCATTGCTTTCAAAATTTTAGTCAATCCGTCGATATATTTTTTCAATTCACGGTCGTTAATGTAATACTCCGAAAGCGAAGATTTAAGATTTTCAAACAGGGTTTGAACTTCTTCGATTTCGAGGCCTGTTTTGTCGGCAATACGCTTGTAACCAGATTCTTGCGGAATATCGTTTTCAAATTCGATTCCGGTTTGCGATTTCATTTCTGCCGCGAAATATTTCAATTTCAGGCGGATAATTTCCACATTGTCGTGCTGCCCGTAGTAGAGGTTCCCAATCAGTTGCATAAATCCGAAAGAGCGGTTCACTGGCGGGTTTACGACCGGAATTACTCTTTGCCGTCGCCGTGCTGTGAAAACCATAAACAGGATAATCAGGATGAGCGCCGAATAGATTGCCCAGTGCAGAGGCGGCTCCGAAAGCGCGTAGCGGAGCGGACTTCTCGATTCTTCAAAATATTTTCCGTAGGCCTCGATTCGCGACAGCGGACGGCCTTTCATCGCCGAGAGCAGGCGGAAAGCATAAGCGGCATTGTCCTTGTCGAGCATCCCGTAATTAGTGAACAGCAGCGGAGTTGAGCAGATGATAAGTTCGCCTTTGCCGAGCGAAAGGCGCAGCGCAAGCGGCCTGTTTTCGCTGTTCCATGCTAAATAAGTCAATGAGTTACTGAGGATTGGAATATTTTTATATGAATATTCTTCGTCTTCGTCGTTTTTAACATATTCTTGTTTAAAGGGCTGCAAATAAGTTGAATGAGTATCTTCAAAAACGCTGAAAATGCGCTCCGGAGCGATAGTATCGACGCCTGTAAAAATGCTGTCGCGCCGCATTTTATTTCCGCTTTTATATCTATAAAAATAATCCTGGTCGTAACTAAATTTAAGGCTGTCCGTCAGGCTGTAAGGAAAACGTTGAGCGCAAATCATTATCCGGCAGCCTGTTTCGACAAGTTTAAACATATAGTCGGCGTCGATTTCTTCAAACTGCAAATTGTCTTCTACCACAAGAAAAGCGCGGTTGGAAGTGAGCGAATCTTCCGCGTAAATTTGGTAAAACGTCTTATTAATAACCTGATAATCAGGCAACGAACTCGACATCACATCGTCGAAAACATAGCATCCGAAAGGTTCGCGGTCGTTCTTGTAGAAAGTTGGCTTCCACGAAAAGCGGTGCGGAGCCGTCAGTTGAAACAGGAACAACAGGACGACGACCGCTCCCAAAATCAGCATATATAGACGGCTGCCGGTCATAACATTTTCTTTATTTCATCCAGCAATTCCCGCATCCTATCGAACAGCGCTTCCGATGCGGGATAGTTGCCGTAGCGGACTTCCAAAAAACTGTTGGTCAGTTCGCGGAAAGCGGGCTTCATACTGGCACGGCCGAGTTCGTAATAATATTCTGTCGGCGTTTTGTGTATTTGCCAGTTAATCAGGTTGTTATCCGACAGATAGCGCAGAGTTTGCAGATATTTCAGCCTGACCGCAAGACGGTAATCGCCTTTTTCAATAGCCTGTTCTATTTCCCGCTCAAAATCAATGGAATGGATGTTTTCTTCCAGAGTTTCGTAATCAAGCCCGCCGAGCCGACGGTTGCGCATAAAGAGTTCAGGCCGTTTAAGATACAGAAAATACAGGGACGCCGCAATGATAATTATGAAAATCGTAATCATCAGCGGCGTTGTCACATTGCTCCCGAATTTCCCGCCGAAAATACTGTTAATCAGGCGGTTGAACCAGCCCGAAATTATATCGAAAATCGAAGGTTCAGGCAGATTCAACTGCGAATTGTAGTCAAAAGCAGGGTCGGCCTGATATTTGGCTATTTTCGCGGTATCGAAAGCAATTGTATCTGCCTGAATATTCATAAATTACAAGTTTTCAAAATTTGTAATATCGTAATCGATGGCAACGCCTTCCGCCTCTTCGCGCGTACTGAAATAGTGGAAAGCCAGCCCGATAATTGTAATCGTAGATGCGATATATACGCCAAAAGTCTGAATCAATCCCAGAATATAAAGTCCGAATTTAAAGATAATCGACTGCGACATAGCGGTCTCGCCGAGGCCTGACATTATCGAACCCGTAATAAGCGCAATATACCATGGCAGCGTTGTAAATATCTGAATAACAGCGGCTATGAGGCCAAGAACAATCATCAGTCCAAGCACTCCGCCGAAAGTGCGGAATCCGAATCGCCACGCGCGGCCGACGGCTGCAAAGAGCGATGTTTCCTCCTCGAAAAGATAGATGGGAAGCGTAAGCGACAGCGGAATAAGGCAAATAACGGCAAATATTGTCAGCGGAACAACAATAGCGAGCAGATATTTGGAAATCGTTGCGAGCAAAACGGCAATGACCACAAATACTATAATTGCCGCGATATAAAACAGGATTATCGACAATGAACGCCTCGCATTTTTCCACAAGAGGCCGCTAAAATCGGCGTAAGTTACGCCTGCAAGCCGGTTTTCGCGCCTGCCGTAAGCGTCCATCAGCGCATAAACAAGGCTCGTAATCAGGATTGACGCAACAAATCCGCATAGCATCATAACTCCGTAAGATAAGCCGAAGCCGGCTATTTCCTGCTGTACCGAGGCTCCGAAGCCGCCCACGCTCGGGTCGGCCATTGCAGAAAAATTTGCCGCTCCCAAAACCCAGAGATTTTGGGCGTATGCCTGTATCAGACATAGCGGCATCGCAAGGAAAAATGTGTACTTCAACAGCGGTTTCCAGTTTTCGCGGATAAAATCGAAGGTTGCATTCAATTTTTCGGAAAATGTCCGGCTGCGGTAAAATTCAATTCTGGGTTTTTGACTTTCCATAATAAACTTTTTTAGGTAAAATAATATAGTAATAAATGACCATTGCAAGCGAAAATGCGATTATTGCTATCCTTACCGCATCGGGAAATTCGGTGTGGCGGGTAAGGAAACTCTCTATAAATCCGGCAGTTAAGAATACCGGAACAAGTCCGGCCGTGATTTTCAAACCCCGTTTTGCGCCCTGTCTGAAAGCGTATCCTCGCGGGTAAGTTCCGGGGAAAAGCCAGCCGTTGCCCAGCGCGAAACCGGCTGCTCCGGCCACAATGATTGCCGAAATCTCGAAAGTTCCGTGAAGCCAGATTGCAAGCATCGAATCGAAACCGACCCCGTATTGGAAAAAGAAAGTCTGGAACGAGCCGACCATTATGCCGTTGAAAAACAGCATATAACCCGTTCCGAAGCCGGTCAGCAGACCCATAACAAACGTATTGAACGCTACCCGGATATTGTTGAAAACAATGTGCCGGAACATCGGTATTTCGCTCGAATTACCGTAAACAGCCATCGGCTCGCCGTTTTCGATATTTTGCAAAGTCATATCCACGTAGCCGTTGCCGAGAATCAGGCGGGGAAATTCCTCGTCGTAAAAAGTTGAAACTACGCCGATTACAATGCTGACCGCAAAAACAAGGAAAGAATAAAGCAGTTCGCGGCGCGAAAGGTACATCGTTTCCGGGACTTCCTGCGTCCAAAAAGTTATGAATCGCGAAACCGGCTCTTTTTTGTTCTTGTACAGATAGTTATGTAGCGCCGATGCTAAATTGTTGAGATACAGACTGATGCGCGAATTTGGATAATGCGAGCGGGCAAACGAAAGGTCGGTTGTGATTTCGGAATATGCGTCGGCAAGTTCGCCCGGATTGTAATGGTTTTTCCCGACGGCCTCATCGACAAGTTCTTCCAACGACCTCCATTTTTCGATATTTCTGCGAATAAAAGATACTTCTTTCATCAGTTTTGACGGATATATCTCGCAAAATTAATATATTTGCAGAAAAAAACAAAAAATAATGGCGGAAAATCGAATAATTACAAGTCAATACGTCCAGATAGACCAAACCCCGGCAAGCGTCGGAACGCGCGTCTTTGCCCGCGTAATCGACTATATTTTAATGTTTTGCTACCTTTACGGACTGTTTAATTTAATAAGCCATTTTTTCCGTTACAGGAGTTATGATTATGAGGTAGTCTTGGTTATTTTTATTCTGCCGGTTGTATTCTATTCTTTTATTTTTGAGACATTTAACCGCGGGCGCACGCCGGGCAAAATGCTGTTTGGAACGCGGGTTGTGATGCGCGACGGCTCTACGCCCACGATAGGCGCGTATTTTATGCGCTGGATGCTGTATCTGATTGATTCACAAATGGGAATCGGGATAATTGTGATGCTTGTCAATCAGTCGAATCGGCGGATTGGCGACATTGCGGCCGGAACGATTGTTATAAAGGAGCGCGACTATCACCGGATTCACGTTTCGCTCGACGAATTTGAGCATTTGAGCCGGAAATACAACCCCGTTTTTCCGCAGGCCGAAAACCTGTCGCTCGAACAGATAAACACGATAAACGAGGCGCTCTCGCGCAGCGATGAAAACCGCGAAAGCCGCATCGCGGCGTTATCCTCGAAAGTTTACGGTTTGTTGAAAATCCCTCCGCAACGCGACGACGAGGCCTTTTTGCGCACTCTGACCCGCGATTTCCAGTATTATGCTTTGGAAGAGGTGTGAGGTGGGGATTTCGTTCAAAACCTGAACTGCAAATTCAGCAAATACTGTGCCGGAACAATGGAATAGCCGACTTCGCTTTCGCTGATATCCGTCAGTTGATAATCGGTTATTTGTCTGTTATTCAAAATATTATAAGCGCTTACGCCAACTTTGAGGTCATATTTGCCGATATTCCATTCGATGACCGGCATTGCAAAAAAATACATTTTCCGGTTACGTCCCAGAAAATGCTCGTCGAAAGAGATTTTTACGGTCAGGTTTTTGCCCGACTTGTACAGCAAATCCTGAAACAGCGAATAATTGACAGCCGACAGCCTCGGATTTGTTTCGGTCTTAACCGATGAATAATTAATCGAAATTCCCGCCATATAATTCACCGGAAAATCGAAAACCGATTTCAAAGATATTTTCGACGAATGGGAAAACATATCGTTATCCCTTAATTGAGCGGAATTTACAGCATTTTGATACGAAGCGGAATATACGGTTCCGCTGTAATTTATGCCGTGCCGAACCGCGTCGATATATTTTTTTACGCTCAAATTTCCGATATGAGTTTTGGTGTTTTTGGCCAAAATCGGCGAATTGATATTCATAAGAACCGAAATATCAGTCCTGTATGCAAACGGCCGGTCGGAAATATAATAAGAATAAAAGGCGGTCAGCGAAGTTCCGTTCGACAGGTTGAAATAATTATATGTTGTTGATAATGAATATATTGAGTTTATAGCGTATTGTGCAGCCGGATTTTTAAAAGTCCGGTAACTGGTAAAATATGCAACGTAATCATTTGGGTCATAATTAATTTGGCGGTATGAGCCGGACAGAAAAATTGTGCTGTTTTTCTGCTTTATCGAAAATGTCAGCGCAGGTTCAAAAACAAAGCGTTTATCAGTGTGCAAGGCAAGTTCGCGGCTGTCAATCACTTGCTGCCGATAGCCGGTCAAAGTATGGATATTGAATGTCGCTTTTTTATACAAAACGGTCATTTCGGCTTGAACAAATGCAAGCGAACAGTCCAATGTCGCAAATGCGTTGTTTTGGTTGTAATCGGCGTTAAAATCCTGTTTATCGGATTTATAGCCGCTTTTTAGAGTGTAGTAAAAATTTTTTCTGTTTTTTTTCAGATAGGTTGCCGTTGCCTCGAAGCGGGAAGTAGAGGCGGAAGTATTTTGAGCAATGATATTTTCGTTTTCTTCCGTCTGTAAATAATTAAATAACTGCGAGTTACAGTCCGAAAGGTAAAAAACATTCAGTTGCAGCGCCGATTTATTTTTCATCGCTACGGTAAGTTCTAAATTGTTGGATTGCAGGCGGTTTTTGCTGTTGGCGGAGTACGAATATAGTTCCGGAATTGCAAGTTGATTGCTGTTGAGTTTGCTGTCGGCGTCGTATTTTCCGTTGTAAGTCAGCACGAAATTTTCATTAATATCGTATTTCATTTTCAGGTTTCCGTACAGGGTTTGCGGCTTTGCGGCGAGGAGGGAAGAGCGTTCTATGCTCAACGAATCGTCGAAATACAGCGTTTTATCGCTGTCGCTGAATCTGTTATGAAGTTTATTGAAAACGAGTTGTCCCGTAATTTGGAGTTCAGGCTTCGCCTGCCAGCCAAAATGCAGGGAATTGTATGCCTGCCGACCGTCGATGCTTTTTACCTGCTCTCGTCTGTTACCGTATTGCATCATATCGCCAACCGCCTCTGCATCAAGGTAATCGTCGAGTGTAATGTCGGCGGGAGTGAACGAGGAGGTTGACGAAAAACCGGTATTGCTGAGGTTGAATTTATCCATCAATTTCAGGTATTTGTTCATCGAAATTGCCGTTGCATCCGCTTCGTAGCGGTTTTCCCAGCCTCCGCCGATGTTTGCCTGCCCTTTTGGACGCTGCATTTTCAGGTCGGAATGAAGATTGAAATTCAAAACCACGTCTTCGGAATATTCCGTATCTTTCAAAAGCCGGTTTTCGTGATAATGCTCTATCGCCTGAACAGTTGCGGTAAAATTTGCCGGAATATTTTTGCTCGCTATTTTGTACTGATTATCAAACATATCCGTGCCGTCGAGCAAAATTTTCGAGATTGTTTTGCCTTTGAACTTGATTTCGCCTTCATCGGAAACGTCGATGCCGGGCATCTTTTTCAAGACGTCTTCCATCACTTTTTCGTCGCCGTCGGAAAAAGCCGAGACAAGGTATTCCGTCGTGTCGCCCCTGACAACGATGCTTTTGGGAGTTATGGTTACTTCCTTCAAAAGCACCTCGCCTGTTTCGAGCCTTACGGTAAGCGGAAACGAAAGGCCGTTTATTTCAATTATTTTTTCGTTGTATCCCAAACGCTTGAAAACTATCAACTTATCATCAGCGCTTGCGTTCAGTTTCAGGGAAAAACGGCCTTCTTTGTCAGAAGCGGCAAAAGCATAAATTTTATCGTCGTAAGTTCCTTTTACAATGATATTTACATTTGCTATCGGATTATTGTCCCTGTCCTGAATATTTCCCTGCAAAACAGTCTGCGGATAAAGCAATTGTGGCAGAACCGACAGCGCAACAGCGAATATCAAAGCAAAGCGTTTCATTTGCTATTGCAGGCATTTGTCGGGATTTGTGATTTTAGTTTTTACCGAAGCAGAAAATCTGTCGTCGGAACCTAATGCGGAAATCTTATTTGCAAGGTCCTTTATTTTCTTTTCTGTTACGGATTTGTATTCATTTTTTGCTATTGCTTTCTCATATTCCGGTTTTTCGGGCGTTTTATCGGTTTTTTTCAAAGAAAGCATCTGAAAATCGAAATAACCGTCGCTCGATTTGGCGTTTACAATCAACCCCGGCAATCCCCAAAGCCGCCACGGGCCGCAAGTTACCGGCACTTCCGGCGTAAACCATGCCTCTACCTGCCATCCGCACAAATCGCCCTTTGCCAAAAAACATTGATAGCCTTCAATAGTCTGAACGCTGTCGGAAACGATTTCCCAAACAGGGGATTGCAATTCGCTCTTAATCACTGTGCCTTCAACAAGCGGGACAGATTCCAGAGAATAATTTTCATTTAACGAGTAATAATTAAACGTATTAACTGTTTCTTTTTTCCTCGATTCTGTTGTTATTTCTTCGTCGTTAAAATCCCCTTCCAAGTAGTCAATGCTGTTCGAGTAAACGGCTTCGACTTGGAGGTTATATCTCCATTCTTCGGCATTGAAAACAAGGGTTGAGGATTGACCGGAACACAAGTATTTTGCTTCGTAATTTTGGGCGAATAAATTAGAAATTATGCAGTATATGCATAATAATAAGATATGGGAAATTTCATATTTACTTCTTTTTTAAAACTCCCCTCACATCCTCAAAAAGTTGTTTAGCGACTTGTTTTCCCTGTGATTTCAGTTCGCAGCACGACCCGGATACAGTTAATTCAATATCCAATTCAGTTTTTTTAGCAGAAACTTTATTGCTGACTTTACCCTTAATGGTTACAGAACAGGTCAATTCCTGCGATTCGGGAATTACCGAAAACTCTTTGTTAATCAGAGTGCTGATAGCGTCTTCGCTTAAATCAGTCAAGTCGCCCAGATTGATAGTGTAGGCAATTATTGAGTCTTGCCCGGTGGGCGTCGCAGCCATAGCCCGGCTGCCAATTGCTGTAAGCAACATAAATATTGCAGCCAGCGGCATAATGTTTAAAGCCCTTTTCATTTTTGTTAAAGATTAAGAATTGAACAAAATATCAGCATTTTAAAAAGGCGGCCAAAGGCCGCCTTAATCATCAAAAAATCACTTCTTTTCCTCAAAAACGGCTTTGTAAACCAAGCCGGCAGCGATTGCCCCCAAAATGGGAACAACAATAAAGAGCCACAGTTGGCCTATCGCCCAGTCGGGGACAAAAATAGCCTGGCTGATGCTCCGCGCCGGATTGACCGAGGTATTAGTTACCGGAATGGTAATCAGGTGGATAAGCGTCAGCGCAAGACCGATAGCAACTCCGGCCAGCCCCTTTGGTGCGCGGTGGTCGGTAGCGCCCAGAATGACAATCAAAAAGACGAAAGTCATAACAAATTCGGCAATAATAGCCGAAACTACGCCGTAACCGTCGGGCGAATGTTCGCCGTAACCGTTGGCTGCAAAACCGCCGATTTCTTTTCCGCTGCCGGTAACGATAAAGTAAATAACCGCAGCGGCCAAAATTGCTCCCAAAATCTGCGAAACGATGTAAGGAAGAAGTTCCTTGGCGCTAAAACGCCCGCCTGCCCACAAACCCAGCGATACTGCGGGGTTGAGATGGGCGCCCGAAATGTGTCCGATACCGTAAGCGGCTGTCAGGACTGTGAGGCCAAATGCCAGGGCAACGCCTGCAAATCCGATATGCGAACCTGCGAGTACAGCGCTGCCGCAACCTCCTAACACAAGCCAGAAGGTGCCAATAAATTCAGCAATGTTTTTTTTCATCAGTTGAAAAATTAAATTAATAAAGTTTTAAAAAAAATAACAATTATAATAATGCTTTTAAAGCCTTTTCGTAATCGGGTTCTGTGGTGGTTTCCTCAACCTGCTGGCTGTAAAGAACTTTGCCTTTCTCGTCCAAGACCAGCACCGAGCGGCTCAACAGGCCTTTCAGCGGGCTGTCGAGCAGGGTTACGCCGTAGGTTTTTCCGAAATCGGAACGGAATGCCGAGAGAGGAATCACGTTTGTCAGTCCTTCTGCTCCGCAGAAACGTTGCTGGGCAAAGGGCAAATCGTTGGAAATGCAGAGTACTACTGCATTTTTGAGTTCCGATGCTTTCTGATTGAATTTTCTGACCGAGGCTGCGCAAACTCCGGTGTCGATACTCGGGAAAATATTGAGAACAACCTTTTTTCCCGCAAAATCGGCAAGCGTTTTTTCGGATAAATCGCCTGCTACAAGGACGAACCCGGGCGCTTGACTGCCAACTTTCGGAAGGGCGCCGACCGAATGAATCTCGTTGCCTTTAAATGCTATTGTTGCCATAATAATCTGGTTTTTAATTGTTTGTGCCGGTTATCAAATATTGAGTTTCTACACTCTGTTTATTCCGCAAAAATACAAAACATTATTGAGAAAAACAAAATTATGAGCAAAAAATGATAAAAATTTGTCATTCTTCTTTCATTGATTCTAAAACCCGCTTTACCGAACCGTATTTCAGCAGCAGTTGCCGGGCTTCGTCGGCTTCAATTTCGAGTTCTTCCATAATCATCCTTGTTCCGCGGGCGACTAACTTCCTGTTAGTCAGTTGCATATTGACCATTTTATTCCCTTTTACCCGTCCGAGGCGAATCATCAGGGCGGTGGAAATCATATTCAGCGTCAGTTTTTGCGCAGTTCCGGCTTTCATCCGGGTGCTTCCGGTTACAAATTCCGCGCCGGTAATCACTTCTATCGGATATTCGGCGGCTTGCGCGAGAGGCGGATTTTCGTTGCAGGTAATGCAGCCTGTCAGGCAGCCGAACTCGCGGGCTTTGCGCACTCCGCCCACCACGTAAGGCGTTGTGCCGGAGGCCGCTATGCCGAGAACTGCGTCTTTTTTCGTAATATTCAGCGCGGTGAGTTCACGCCACGACATTTCGGCGTCGTCTTCCGCTCCCTCGACCGCTCGGCGTATTGCGCCGTCGCCGCCCGCTATCAGCCCGATAACCAAGCCGTAATCCACTCCGTAGGTCGGCGGAAGTTCCGAAGCATCTACTACGCCGAGCCGTCCACTGGTGCCTGCGCCGAGATAAAACAGGCGGCCGCCGTTTTTCATCCGTTTGTAACAGGCTTCAACAAAGGCCTCTATCTTCGGAATGGCTTTCTCGACGGCAAAAGGCACGGTTTTGTCCTCGTCGTTGATTCCTTCCAGCAGGTCGCGGGTTGTCATCGCGTCGAGGCCGGTAAAATGCGATTCTGATTCTGTAAAACTTAACATATTCTATATTAATTGGTTATGACGATGAAATTTTGCAAGTCCTTCCATAGGATTGCCGGTAATGCGGCCTGCACGCAACGAAAATTTGCCGAGAACGGTTTCGAGGCAAGCCTTAAAATTGAGGGCGACGCTTCCGGTAAAATTTATCGGAAGTTCCTTTGATTCAGGATATTGCATAAGGTTGCGCACAATAAATTCCGAAAAAGCAGTTTCCACAATATTTTTGATTTCCGTCCGGTCGATATTTTCCGAAAGAAAGGGCGCAAAAGAGGCCAAAAAGCGGTTCGGAAAAGGTTTTTTATAGACATTTTCTATTATTTCGGCCTGATTTGTCAGGTATTTATCGAAGAATTTCTGCTTAATTGGTTCGGGAAGTTGGTTTTTCAGAATGTCGGAAACGAGTTTTTTGCCCAAAACCGCGCCGCTGCCTTCGTCGCCGAGAACGTATCCAAGCGCTGGAACGTTGCGGACAATATTTTTGCCGTCGTAAAAGCAAGAGTTTGAGCCTGTTCCGAGAATGCAGGCAATACCTGCTTCATTTCCGCACAACGAGCGGGCTGCCCCTAATAAATCGGAATGAACTTCAACATTTTGCACGCAAAAATAATCCGCTAAAATTTCTTTCAAAACCGGAGCCTTTTCGGGCGTGCAGCCCGCTCCGTAAAAGAAAATCCCTTGAATCATATCCGGCTCGAAGCGGAAAGTTTTTTCCAAAATTCCGAATATTTCCGCTTTCCCGAGAAAATACGGGTTAATCCCGCTTGTCGAAAAGTCTTCCGAAAAGTTTGAGCCGATGAGCCGCCAACTCGTTTTCGTAGAGCCGCTGTCCGCAATGAGATAAAATTCCTTCATTTTTGCCTGCTTTTTGCGACAAATTTAATAAAATCATTTAGAATATGTTTAAATTTCAGTAAAATATTTTGTTGAATCGGCTTCGCTTGTGTTATTAGAGCATTTATAATTGTACTTTGTCAAACAAAAAAATATTTTCAGGATACTTTATTTCTGTCAGAAACAGGGCGTTGCCCGGAACAGAACTTCCCGCCGCAGAACGGGATTTCGTTTCTATGACCTGCCGGAACTCGCCGAGCGTCATTTTTCCGCGGCCGACTTCAATGAGGGTGCCGACTATCGCCCTTACCATATTCCGCAAAAAACGGTCGGCAGTTATCGTAAATTCCCATACATCGCCGGTTTGCAGCCATTGGGCTTCCATAATTTTGCAGTTGTTCGTCTTAACGTCGGTATGCAGTTTGCTGAAACTCGTAAAATCCTGATATTCAAACAGTATCTTCGCTGCCTCGTTCATTTTTTCAAAGTCCGGCAAATTTTTCATTTTGAAATGGAAAGGATATAGAAACGGGTCTTTGCGGTCGGTAATATAATATTTGTAAGTCCTTGATAATGCGTCGAATCGGGCGTGAGCGTCGGGCGCGACACGGACAATTTTCGATATTGAAATATCTTTGGGCAAAATGCGGTTTAGTTTGTCGGCAAGTGTAAGTGTTTCAATATCAGTATCTTCCCAGTCGAAATGAGCAACCATTTGCTTGGCGTGGACGCCTGCGTCGGTTCGTCCCGCTCCGGTAATCGGAACAGGCCGGCGCAGAAGCGTTTGCAGGCTTTCCTCGATTTTTTGCTGCACCGAAACGCCGTTGGGCTGGTTTTGCCAACCGCAATAATTGCCGCCGTTGTAGGACAGGTAGATGAAAAAACGGTTCATAATTTGTCTGTTCAAATTCAAGGCAAAGGTAAAAATAAGAGGCGAAATATGCAAATGCCGGCAAAAAAAGGCCTGTCGGAAAAGACAGGCCTCAACATAAAAAAATACAGTGATGAACAAATTATTTCACTTTTAAATAAACTTTTTTCGTGTCAGTTCCTGCGCGGTAAACGTCTTTCCGGATGTAAATTCCATTTTGCGCAGGCTTATGAATCTTTACGCCCTGGATATTATAATATTCGGTGTAAAGTTTTTCGCCTAAATCGGCTGTCGGAGCAAGTATTCCGACATTCTGGCCGGGAACGTCCACAAGCAGAATCTGGGTTGTCGTGCCGACGTCAGACTTTATTAAACATTCTACGCCGGCAGTAGGAGGTGTAAGACAGCCTATATTGCGGTTTGCGCCTGCGGTTGAGGTATTTTGCAAGTACCAGCAATTCTGTCCGGTAGGTATGATTTGATGGGGGTCGCCGCTGCCTTTTGCCGATGCGACAATTCGGCCGAGCGTTACGTCCCATCTGATTTCCAAACCGTTTTTCGACACTATTTTGCAGTTATCGGCAGTTCCGGAAAATTTCCAGTATTGCAATTCTTTATTGTCGTCTGTTGTGAGGTCCAAAGTCAGCGGGATATTATTTCCATTGTTTGTGAGGTAACATTCCTGCGATGATAAGGCCCTGACTTTCATTGTGTACCAATATTCATTGCCGGTCGTACTCAATATCAGGCTGCGTCCTATGCCTGCGAGCGGAATTTCGACCGTTTCCGCATCAGCGTTGGTAAGGACAAGAGTATCGGCGTACTCTTTGGCTTCTGTTGGAGCAAAAGTTATGTCCAATGTTCCGCCTTCCTTGGCAATGGTCGATGATTCGAGCAGGAAGCCGTCATTCTGTTTGAGCGAGGCCGATATTTCGCTGTTCAGGCCTGTTGCTGTGATTGAAAGCGTCTTTTTTCCCGGATTTCCGATAATGGCGTAACTATAATCGAGCGATGTAACGTCGGAATAAAAAACCGACGTAATAGGCTCTATTGTAACCGTTACCGGCGATTTTTGCCTCGACCGGATTCCGAATATGCTGTCGGCGTCGGTCAAAGTGCCTATCCTCCACGTTGTGTCGTTGGCGCTGGCGGTAGAATAAATCCTTCCCGAACCGTCGCTTTTGATAACGATGGTTATTTCTGTCGGAAGCGGGTTTAAGGTAGTGGTAAATCCGTAATAGTTAGGCGGATTGCCGTGTATCAAGGCTTTGGCAAAAGCCGTACTTTGCTTGGTTCCGCCGAGGAAATAGTTCAGAGCGAATGCTTTGCCGATTTTTTTCATTCCGGCAAACAGGGTGCATCCTACGTCGCCGTCAAGCGCGGTATTGTAATCGGCGTCCGGCGTTGTTACCGCTGTGATTTTCCATGCTTGCGTCCGAGCCAGAGTGTCGCTGAAAGCGATTGATACCCAGCCGTTTTCGTCGTCGTAAGGGTTATCGCTTCCCGCCAAAGTGTGGGTTCCGTATGCCGAAGGATTGCTTTGGGCATACAAATTCGGCGTAATCAGCAACGCTCCAAAAACGATTGCAGTCAATAAGAGTAAATTTTTTTTCATACAGTGTATAAATTAGATTTTATAATTAAAAATTATTAATTTTAAAGGTACAAATATAACAATTTTTTATTTAATTAGAATAAAAAAATGAAAAAAAACAGTTTTTTTTGCAATTTTAACAAATAATAAAGTATATTTGCAGTCCATTTGATATATACTTAAAAATAAATCTATATATGTTAAAAATTGCAATTAGTGAGCGAATGACACCTCGAACCAAACGGCGAAAGCCGGTTTTCAACATCATGTTGGCCTTATTGCTAATGTTTCCTGCGCTTGCCGCTGCTCAACAAACCGTAACCGGCGTCGTGAAGGACGCTGAAAGCGGCGAAGAACTCGTCGGCGTGGTTGTGAACATAAAGGGTTCAACAACAGCAACTTCAACCGATGCGGACGGGAAATTTTCTATTTCGGTCAAACCGGGAGTCGCACTTCAATTCCGCCTGCTGGGATACAACGATTTGGAGCGGAAAATAGGGGCGAACGACAAAAATATCACTGTGAAAATGTCTATGAACGAGCAGGTTCTCAACGAAGTAGTGGTTGAGGCCGGCATCATTCAGCGGAATAAACTCGGATTTACCGGTTCTCATTCGAGCATCGGAAAAGAAGAACTGAAAGCGGTGGGAAATACCAACGTCCTGCAATCGCTGAAATCAATCGACCCCGCTTTTGTGATAGTCGAAAACAATATTGCCGGTTCCGACCCCAATGCTATGCCGAATATTGAAATCCGCGGACAATCGACGCTCAATCTGTCCGAAGTTCAAGACGAATCGGAAGCAACCGGAGCCTCAAACATGCCGCTGTTTATCCTTGACGGATTCGAGGCGACGCTTGAAGAAATCAACGACCTTGACATAAACCGCATTGAATCGATAACGCTGCTCAAAGACGCAGGCTCTACCGCAATTTACGGTTCCAAAGGCGCAAATGGGGTAGTGGTCGTCGAAACTGTGCGCCCGCAGCCGGGACAGGTTTTTGTTACTTACAACGGCGATTATTCGGTTTCAACTCCTTATTTAGATGTTTACAATATGATGAACGCCGCCGAAAAATTGGAGTTTGAGCGGCTGGGAGGACGATATACCCAAGCGCTTTCCGACCAGAAAAGATATTACGAAAATTTGGCCAAAGTAAAATCGGGAGTTGATACTTACTGGCTGAAAGAACCTGTGCAGGTAGCGTTCTCGCAAAGCCATTCGGCAACGTTGAGCGGCGGCGACAAGGTTTTGCAGTATCAGGCCGGCGTCAATTATAAAGACAACGAGGGCGTGATGAAAGACGAATACCGCAAAACCTACGGCGGCAACCTGAAACTCATTTATCGCGGAGTTGAGGGCTTGAACATTATGAACAATATTTTTGTAACCGGCTCTAACGGACACAGCGGTTCCTGGGGGTCATTCTCCGATTTTGTTCAGGCAAATCCTTATTATTCAATGTATAACGAAGATGGTACAATCCCTAAATATTTGGACTCTTACAGCGAAGTTACTACAACGCATACGGCGGTAAATCCGCTCTACAACGCTAAATTGCTTTCGCGGACGGACAGCAAATCGACAGTCATTACCAACAATACGAATATCGACTGGACGGTCAGCCGCGATTTGCTATTGCGCGGAAGTTTGAGTTTAAAGCAGTCAAAAGGCAATACCATCGTCTTTGTTGACCCGCGCGACAGCCGGTACGACAATGTAGGCTACGAACAGAAAGGCCGATACACGAGCGGTTATTCCACAAACTGGTCGTACAACGCTAATATGACGGCCAATTACCGCAAAGCGGTAGCCAAAAACAATTTTACCCTCATTGTCCGCGGCGAAATAGAAGAAAAGAACAACACTTCGGAAACCTTTGCTGCACAGGGATTTCCAGAAGGCTCGGTAGGATACCCTTCGCAATCCTACTCTTACCTTTCCGGAGGGCGTCCGAGTTACAGTTCTTCCGTTGTACGCCACCTAACCAGCCTTACGGCATTCAACTACAACTATGCCTACCGCTATCTGCTCGATTTCAACTACAACCTCGACGGAGCCACCAACTTCGGGACAAACCGGCATTTCCAGTCATTCTGGTCGGCCGGAGCCGGATGGAACGTGAACCGCGAAGAATTTGCCAAAGACTGGACTTGGTTAAGCGAACTGAAACTCCGCGCAACCTACGGAACCAACGGAAATATGACGGGAAATTACACCACTTCTTCGGTTTATACTTACAATGTCGGAAACAACTTTTTCGGGCAGGCAGCCAAACTGTCGCAGGCCGGAAATCCCAATCTGAAATGGCAAGTCGTGGAAAACCTGTCGGGCGGCGTAGATATTTCCGTACTTTCAAATAATTTGCGGGTGAATTTCGACATATACCGCAAAGTTACCGACCCCCTGATAGTTTCGCTCAAACAGCGGGCTTCGTCGGGCGTGGATTCTTATCCGGTAAACCTCGGATATATGAATACCAAAGGTTACGAATTTAGAATCAATTACAATTTTATCAACAAGCCGAAAGACAATATTTTGGTCGGAATACGCCTGACCGGAGCGCACAATTTCAGCACTTACGGCGGATTCAACGACGCACTAAACTACCTGAACGAAGCCTACAAAAGCGAGAATAATTCAAATATGTCGCTCAATTCGCTGCAACAGTTCCACGATGGGAACAGCCCGACCGACCTTTGGGCAGTGCGTTCGCTGGGCATCGACCCCGCCAACGGAAAGGAAATTTTCCTGACAAAAAATGGCGAAAGAACCTATATTTTCAACGCCGACGACAAGGTTGTGATTGCCAACAGCCGTCCCGATATCGAAGGAGTTGTCGGCATTAATGCACGTTACAGGCAAATTCAGTTCACAAGCACGCTGCGTTACAGTCTGGGCGCTTACAAATACAATTCAGCCCTGTTCAACAAAGTTGAAAATATCTCTTACGACAACGTGATTTACAATCAGGATAAACGCGCTCTCTACGACCGCTGGCAGCAGCCGGGCGATATGGCAAAATTCAAAAATATCAACGTTAGCGACAACGCTTCGCTGACGCCGGTGTCGTCGCGGTTTATCCAGAGGGACAATTATCTGCGCGGCGAAGCATTCCGCCTGACATGGAATTTCAGCAGCGACAAGTGGATTAAATCCTTGCACCTGAAAGATTTAAGCGCAGGCGTTTCGATGAACGACTTTTTCAACCTCTATTCCATAAAAATAGAGCGCGGTATAGACGACCCCTTCGCGCGGACAGTTTCTTTCAATCTGTACGCCCGATTCTAAATATTAACAGAAATAAACAGCATAAAGATATGAAACACAATAAGATATACATACTGCTCCTGTTGCTTCCTTTCGCTTTTGCATCCTGCGACGACTGGTTTGCCGGCGCTTTGCCGAAAGACAAGAATCTGGAAGATAAGCAGTTTTCATCCGAAAGCGACATAATCGCCACGCTCAACGGAATTTACCGCTCAATGTCGAGCGAAAATCTTTACGGCGGATACATGACGATGACGGCGGTCGATTTGCTGGCTCACTATTATTATTACGATAGTTCGCAGTCGGCTTTTACTTATTTTATCAATATGTCGAACTATTATTACGCGGCCGACGACCCGAAGGCCGTGCTTGCCAACATCTGGAAAGAGGCTTACGTAACGATTTTCGACATCAACAACTTTATCCACGGACTGCAAAATTCCGACGTCATTCCCGAACAGAAAAAGAAAATCCTGCTCGGCGAGTCTTACGGCCTCCGGGCATTTATCCATCTCGATATTTACCGGCTTTTCGGCCCGCAGGCGCTTCCCTATAATACTGATTATGAGGTAGTTCCTCACAATACGCTGCCGGTAGACGATTATTTCCGGAATATTATGGCCGACATTGATACGGCTAAAATCCTGCTCGCCGCCGACCCCATCATCACAGAAGGAATAATAGGAACGGACACCGAAGGAATTAACGACGTCCCTGTGGTAGATGTTTTCCACAGTTATTTCCGCAATTTCCGGCTCAATTACTACGCTGTCCGCGCTCTGGAAGCGCGTGCGCTCATAAACCGCAATCAATCGGGCGACCACGCTGCGGCGGCCGAAATAGCAAAATCGCTGATAGCCCTCCTGGATACGGGAACGCCTTTCCACTGGACAGATACAGGCTCCCAATATTTAAACGACTATATCGCTTATTCCGAGGTGATTTTCGGAATTTATAATATCGACCTGCATACCCGCTGGAAAAATTATACCGACGGAACCCGCGCCGGAAGCACCTATACCGTTTACGAAGACAACCTGCAAAACAACATTTTCGGAAACGACCCGCACGGAGGCGCAATCTCGCAATGGCCGGATATCCGCAGCCAGCAGTGGGTAATCAGCAAAGTGAGAGGCGACCAGTACGTTTCTACAAAGTTTCTGGAATACGACCGACTCAGTTCTTATTATCCAAATATGATTGACCCAATACAGAATTTACAGCCGCTTATCAGGATGAGCGAGATGTATTATATTTATATTGAGGAACTTATGGATGAAGGACGTTATGATGAAGCAACTGCCGAATTGTGCAACTTCCTGCACCACCGAGGCTGGAAGGAACAGGATACTCAACCACTGATAAATTCCGCTTCTTACCAACAGGTTTACTCTATGCTCGAAACCGAGTATTACAAAGAGTTTTACGCCGAAGGCCAGACTTTCTTTTTCCTGAAAAGAACAAACCGGCTCGGCAGTATTTTTAATGCGGCAGGAACCGGCAAAGTTTCGCCGGCAAGCACTCCAAGCCCGATTCCGCTGCCGGAAAATGAAGTTAATTTTTAACGCAAAATATTATGAAAAATAAAATTTTATCGATAATCTTGACAGCGCTTGCCGCAACAGCCTTCTATTCCTGCGAATACGAAACGCTGCCATCATATAGCGCCGACGACCAGATTTATTTCAGTTACGCCGACGAGCGGGTCCCTACTTATATTGTCGATTCTTCATTCGTGCGCTTCGGATACGACATTGTTGTTAAAGCCGACACGATAGTCTGGATTGAAGTAAAAGTTCAGGGAAAAATGACGGATTATGACCGTCCCGTAAATTTCGGCCTGATAGCGGAGCAAACAACGGCGCAACTCGGCCGCGATGTGGAACTTTTGCCCGAAATAAGCCTTGTCCCTGCCGGAAGCGTGCTTGGAAAAATATATCTGAAACTGAAAAATACCGCTGCCCTCGACAATAATATGTTCGTCGCGGCAATAGAATTGAAGGAAAACGAATATTTTAAGACAGATTTTGTCGAAACAAGCAACGCAACTATAAATAAGAAAGGCACAATCAACTCTACGCATTTCAGAATATATTTCGACAATGCCAACGAAGCGCCTAACTTCTGGGTAACAAGCCCTTACGACGGCTATCTCAACCTTATGTTCGGAAGGTATTCCAAGAAAAAATTTGCCATTCTCTGCGACCTATTCGGTTTCGACCGCGAATATTTTTCTTACGACATCTCTTTGAGCAGCGACGCTATTTCGGCGCTGTTTAATTCTCGGTTTACGTCGGTTTTAAGCACCGGCTGGTCCCGCATCTTCAAGTTGTATCTCGAAGATTATAGGCAAACTCACGGCGAGCCTCTGTATGAAGACGACGGCACAGAAATGACCGGAGGAACATCTAATTGATTAAAAAATAATAAGTTATGAAAATAAAGACTATATATAAGTTCTTATTTGCGGGCTGGTTGCTGCTTGCAATGCCGGCCTGTATCGAAGACAAGGGGAATTATGATATTCAAGAGATAAACGGAGTTACAATACAAGGAATATCAGGTTACTTAGTATATCTTGGCGGTCCTTTGAGCATTACGCCCACATTGACATTTTCACAGGGCGAAGACCCGGAAAGTTTTGAATATGAATGGCATTTGACAGCAAGCACGCTTTCGGTAGAAAACAGAGGTACGCTTTCCACAGAGCGTAATCTGAATATAACAATCGGCGGGCAAGGAAGTCCTATTAACCGCGACGGAACTTACTACGCTATTTACAAGGTTACAAACATTAAAACCGGAGTGGTTTATTATAGCGACATCTTCCAAATCAGCGTGCGCAACCGCACCGAAACCGGCTACATAATGCTGAATGAAACGGGCGAAAACAGTTTCGATATCGACCTGATTTCCGTTTTTATGGATACGCTTACCCAGTCGCACAGGGTGCTTGAAGCCTTCGGCTCCGAACTCCCGCATACGAGTGCAAAACCGCTTGGGCTGGTTTGCCACGGCGATATTTACTCGCCCTCGTTGCAGGATACCTTGCCGGGCGGAAAATCGTCCAAACGCTACGCAATATGGGTGCTTTCCGATAAATTGACCGCCCGCGTCCGTATCGAGGACTTTCATTACGAACCGGAATACAACGTTTCGTCAATGTTTCTCAATCCTCCAACGGAAAATATTGCGGCTCAAATGATGTCGTCCGTCAGCCAACATTCAAATGCAATGTACCGCGATTACCTCTATTACAATGGGAACTGGTATTTTTACAATTACGGGGGCGCGATAATGTTTTATTATAAGCCGATAAATGCGGCGTCGAGCGTAAGCGAACCCTATAAAACTCCGCCCTGTATTTATCATACCCACGATGTCGGGGCTGTTATTTTCAATGAAACGGCCAACCGCTTCGAATACCATAAGTCCAGTAACCGTGAACTGTCAGGAACTCTTCAAAATTTGCTGAAAACCGAACGTATGGAACCCGGCCAGTATTTCGACTGGGAAAATCCCGATTATCAGGTAATTACAATGGGAAACCGCAACGTAACGGACGGATTTGCAGTGGTTTACAACCGCCAGTCGCAAAAATATGAACTTCTTACGATGTGGATAAATTCTATAACTTCGCCTGTTCCGCTTCAACTGGGAAGAGTCGAGTTTCCCGCCGATTTCGATGTTTCGGCAATCAAAGATTTTGCCTATTCGCCTTCGCTGCCGTATATCTACTGCTCGACGGAGGATAAACTTTACCGCGTTCACGTTTCATCGAAACTTACGGTGGAAGATATTACGGCGCAGGCAGTGCCTGACGGCCATAAAATCAGCCTTGTAAAGGCTTGCGCCTATCGTTTTCCGCGTTCGGGATTGATTGCCGTGGCAACCTACGACCCCTCCGGGCAGGTTGGCAATAATGCACAGTTAGCCTTTTACGGCGTAACTGCGCTCAATGGAAATCTGACCTTGGCAAAACATCCGGCAGCGCCGACCAGCGCAGGCTATCAGATAGATATGAAATGGACGGGTTTCGGAAAAGTTATTTGCCTCGACTATAAGAGTCCGAGTTAATTAATTTCCAAAGGTTCATCCACTTTTTCCGGCGTCAGCGCAATGTCGAGAACTTCGCGGATGTCTTCCACGTAGTGGAAAGTCAGGCCTTTAAGGTACATCGCGTTGATTTCGTCGATGTGGCGCTTGTTTTCGCGGCAAAGGATTATATCCGTAATTCCGGCGCGTTTGGCGGCGAGGATTTTTTCTTTTATTCCGCCTACCGGCAGCACTTTTCCGCGCAAGGTCATTTCGCCGGTCATAGCCAGATTCGGGCGTACTTTCCGTTGCGTGAAGGCCGAAACCATCGAGGTCGTCATCGTGATTCCTGCGCTGGGACCGTCTTTCGGAATTGCGCCTTCGGGAACGTGCAGATGTACGTTCCATTTCGAGAAAACATCTTCCGTGATTCCCAACCGCGAAGCGTGAGCCTTGATGTATTCGAGCGACAAAATGGCAGACTCTTTCATCACGTCGCCCAGATTGCCGGTCAGCGTGAGTTTGCAGTCTTTGCCTTTGCTGATGCTGGTTTCGATAAACAGGATTTCGCCTCCGGCCGCTGTCCAGGCCAATCCGGTAACAAGTCCAGCATACTGGTTGCCTTCGTATTTGTCTTTCAAATACTCCATAGCGCCTAAATATTCCTGCAAGTCGCTTTCTTTCAGCGAAGTAGGGTGTGGTTTGTTTGCCGCGATTGCAGCCGCTATCCGGCGCATTATTTTGGCAATTTTCTTGTTCAGTTCGCGGACGCCCGATTCGCGGGTGTAAAATTCTATAATATTTCCAAGCGTTTTTTTCGGAATATCGAACTTGCCGGCCGGGATGCCGTGAACTTCCAACTGGTGCGGAAGCAGGTGCCGACGGGCAATTTCAATCTTTTCTTCCGTGATGTAGCCGCTTACCTCTATCAGTTCCATACGGTCGAGCAGGGGCGGGGAAATGCTGTTCAGGGTGTTTGCTGTGGCTATGAAAAGCGCTTTCGACAAGTCGTAATCAATATCCAAATAATTGTCGTGAAACGAGATATTTTGTTCAGGGTCAAGCACTTCCAAGAGGGCTGCGCTGGGGTCGCCGTTGTAACTTTGGCCGACCTTATCTATCTCGTCGAGAATTATTACCGGATTCGAGGAACCGGCTTTTTTCATACTCTGGATGATGCGGCCGGGCATTGCGCCGATGTATGTCCGCCGGTGTCCGCGGATTTCTGCCTCGTCGTGCAGCCCGCCTAATGACATTCTGACATACTTTCTGCCCAAGGCTTCGGCTACCGATTTGCCAAGCGAAGTTTTTCCCACTCCCGGAGGGCCGTAAAGACAGAGAATGGGCGATTTCATATCGCCTTTCAGTTTCAGCACCGCTAAATGCTCGATAATCCGCTCTTTAACCTTTTCAAGTCCGAAATGGTCTTTATCCAACTGCCTTTTGGCGCGGTTCAAGTTGAAATTATCTTTGGTAAAAGTACTCCACGGCAGGGCTACAATCGTCTGGATATACTCCATTTGCGTGGAATAATCGGGCGAATGAGGGTGCAGGCGTTCAAGTTTCTGCAACTCGTTGTCGAAAACTTTTTTCTGTTCCGGAGTAAATTTTATTTTGGCAGCCTTTTCCTTTATCTCTTTGATTTGCATCTCGTTGATGTTCCCGCCCAGGGCTTCCTGAATATTTTTCATTTCCTGTTGCAGGAAATATTCGCGCTGCTGCTGGTCGATTTCAACCTGCGTTTTACGACGGATATTTGCCTTAATTTCAATCAGTTGCATATCGTGGTCGATAAGCGACAGCAGTTTGTTGAGCCGCTCTTTTACCTCGTCGGTCGCAATCACTTCCTGTTTTTGTTCCGGCGTGGCTTCGACAGTCGAAAAGGCCAAGTTCAGCAAATAATTGTCGTCTTTCTGGCGGCGCAGCGATTCAAGGACAAATTCAGGCAATCCCATTTTATCGGCTAACATTTTGAGAGTCATATCTTTAATGGTCTTTATCTGTGCCTTGTATTCCTTGTCCGATTTCGCCGGAAAAACATCTACAAGCATAGAAAAACGGCCTTTCAAATAAGGGTCTTTCGAGGTAATTTCTTCCAAGCGGATGCGCGTAACGCCCATCAGCAGTACGGTTGTCGAGTCCTCCTCTTCTTTCATTATATCAATAACCTTGGCCGCGACGCCTACGGGCAACAAATCGTCAAGTCCGGGGTCGTCGTTAGTTGCGTCTTTTTGGCAGAACACGCCGATAATTCCTTCGTTTTTTTTGGTTTCCTGCATCAGTTTCAGCGACTTTGAACGCCCCACATTTACGGGCGTAGGGATGCCGGGCAAAAAAAGCATATTTTTCAACGGCAATATAGCGTGTTCATTATCAAAGTCTTCCCGCTTTACGGCGGCGTTAGTGATAAAAACTTCCATCTGTGAAGTTAAATTTTCGTTCATTTTTTTTCTACTTCAAAATTTGTTTCTATATTTGTACTCAATTTTTATGCCAAAAGATATTAAATTTAATGAAATGAAAAGGATTTTTTTTACAACTGTCATTATCGCCTTGGCGGTATTTTCGGCGGAAGCCCAGATAAAAGTGGGCGTAAAAGCCGGTGTTGGAACGACCTCTACGTCCTTTAAAGGGGATGTAATAAATGACTTGGAATCGAATTTTACCGGATTTCACGTAGGCCCGATTATTGACGTAACCCTGCCATTGACCGGCATCGGCTTCGATGCGGCTGTTCTTTACTCTCAAAAAGGGTTTAAAATAAAAAATATCGACCTTGAAGAAAGAGCAAGCACAGTCGATTTTCCGGTTAATCTGAAAATTAAAATGCCTGTGAGCCAGAAAGTTAAAATCTTTGCCGCCGCAGGGCCTTATTTGAGTTTCAAACTTGCTGGCGACAAATTCGACTTCTCGGAGGCAACCCAACAAATCGAAGATATTTGGGAAAATAAATCTTTCGGCGTTGGCGCAAATATTGGCGGAGGATTTATTATTGACCACCTTCAAATCGGATTCAATTACAGGGTCAGTTTTTCCGATGAATACGAATCATTGGATTACAGTGATTTAAGCGGGAAAAGCAAAGGCTGGTATCTCGAAATGGCGTACTACTTCTGATGTTTGCCGAAATTATTCTGCCTGTCCCGCTTTCCGACGCCTATACTTACAGCGTCCCGCCGGAAATGGAAAGTAAAATCCGCATCGGGAGCCTTGTTCGGGTCAGTTTCGGGCGGACAAAAGAATATTGGGGAGTCGCCACTTCCATAAGCGGCGGCGCCCCTGATTCGCAATATCAGATAAAACCTTTGCTCGAAATAGA
This sequence comes from Dysgonamonadaceae bacterium, assembly GCA_031272085.1. Classification (GTDB taxonomy): domain Bacteria; phylum Bacteroidota; class Bacteroidia; order Bacteroidales; family Azobacteroidaceae; genus Azobacteroides. The sequence continues at coordinate 27,055 of JAISUN010000008.1, forward strand.
AGAAGGAACCGCGCCAGTTACCGAACTGCAAATCCGCTTTTGGCGCTGGCTTTCGGAATATTATATTTGCAGCCTCGGCGAGGTTTGCCGCGCCGCCCTGCCTTTTTCCCTGACTTCCGAAAAGCCTCCTTTGAGCAAAAAACGACGGAAAAAAGCCGAAGCGAAACAGCAAACGCTCATCCCGCCGAATCCGCTTTCTGCTCTGCAACAAACTGCATTTGAGCAGATTAAAGACAGTTTTCTGTCAAAAGACGTTTGCCTGCTGCACGGCGTAACGGCTTCGGGAAAAACGGAAATTTATATCAACCTGATAAACGAAACTCTGAAATCAGGCCGCCAAGCGCTTTACCTTTTGCCCGAAATTGCCCTCACAGCCCAGATTACCGACCGCTTGCGAGCCTTTTTCGGCAGCCGAATGGACGTTTATCATTCGCGAATTACCGAAGCCGCCCGCGAAGAAATCTGGAAAAAACTGCGCGAAGACGGCTCCCCAAGGCTGATTCTCGGCGTCCGCTCATCGCTTTTCCTGCCGTTTTCCGACCTTGGCCTCGTAATTGTTGATGAAGAACACGAGCCGAGTTACAAGCAGCAAGACCCTGTTCCGCGCTACAACGCCCGAAACGCAGCCGCTGTCCTCGCGCGTTTTCATAATGCGAAAACCCTCTTGGGCAGCGCAACTCCAAGCATAGAATCTTATCACAATGCAATGTCAGGAAAATACGGCTACGTCCGCCTCGACCGCCGTTTTCTCGAAACAGAGTTGCCGAGCGTCTATCCTGTTGATGTTAAGGAACTTCGCCGCAAAAAGAAGATGAAAGGCCTGTTTTCCCCCCTACTGAAAGAGAAAATGGAGCAAGTTCTGCAACGCGGCGAACAGATTCTGCTTTTCCACAACCGGCGCGGATTTTCGCAAACTCTCGCCTGCAAGCAGTGCGAATGGACGCCCCGATGCCGCTATTGCGACGTCAGCCTCTGGTACCACAAACAAACAAACCGCCTGATTTGCCACTATTGCGGACGAACCTACCAAATCCCAAAAACCTGCCCCGAATGTGGTTCCGACGAACTGAAACCCTGGGGCTTCGGCACCGAAAAAGTTGAGGAAGAAATCCGCAAACTCTTTCCCCAAGCCGCTGTCGAGCGGATGGATTCCGATACAACCAAAAAACGGCATACTGCCGACGATATAATTTCCCGCTTCGAGAACGGCGAAACGCAAATTTTAGTCGGCACCCAAATGACTGCCAAAGGGCTGGATTTCGGCAATTTAAGCCTCGTCGCAATCCTTAATGCCGATTCGCTGATGAATTTGCCGGATTTCAGAGCCTACGAGCGGGCTTTCCAACTGATTTCGCAGGTTGCCGGTCGTGCCGGACGGCGGAAAACCCGCGGCGAGGTCGTCCTGCAAACTTCCGACCCCGAACATCCGCTGATTCAAATGGCGCTCGCCAACGACTACGAGGCAATGTACGGCCGGCAGTCCGAAGAACGCCGCCTGTTCCGCTATCCGCCGTGGTTCAGGATTATTTTTATCGACCTGAAACACAGCAAGGAAAATATAGTAAGCGACGCCGCAAACCGCTTCGCCCAAATACTCCGAATTTCGCTCGGCGACCGCGTTCTGGGGCCGGACAAACCGCCCGTAGGACGAGTTAAAAACCAATCAATCCGCCGGATAATGCTGAAAATAGAAACCGGAGCATCGACCGTCCAACTCCGCAACTTGCTGAAACAGACGCAAAACAACCTCCTTGCCAATGTCGCTTTCCGCTACGTTTCTTTCCGCTACGACGTTGACCCTTTGTAGAAAACAAAAAATCCCGCAAGTCGAAAGGCTGGCGGGATTTTCAGGATAAATAGTTTCAAATGTATCAGTCGGCGAGATATTCTGTTTTCTTAAATCACGATGTAGATATAAATAAAATCAATTATATAGATGGTCTAATAGAAAACATCTATGGGGGGGGGTAATTCGACTGTTTCTTCTTCCTCAATGCTGTCTAACTCGCAGTAAATGGAGTTGTTGCTGATGTATTCGGGAACGATTTCCTTCATTTTTGCAACAATGTCCATCCTCGGACCGGTGTCGGTAAGTTTTATCAGTTCGTCGATTTGCGGAAGAATTTTTGACGGCTCGACGTCGCGGATTTTTCCAATCAGGATTTTTTCGTGAATGCCGGATGCTTGCGCTTCTTCGCTGTACAGCAGTTCTTCGTACAGTTTTTCGCCCGGTCTCAATCCTGTAAAAACTATGTCGATGTCTTTATATGGTTCGTAGCCCGAAAGTCGAATCATTTCTTCGGCTAACTCCTTGATTTTGACCGATTCGCCCATATCGAACACGAATATTTCGCCGCCCTTGCCAAAGTTGCCTGCTTCCAAAACCAAACTGCACGCTTCGGGAATGGTCATAAAGAAGCGGAAAATTTCGGGGTCTGTAACCGTAACCGGCCCGCCCTGTCGGATTTGTTCGGTAAACCGAGGAACAACGGAACCGTTGGAACCAAGCACGTTTCCAAAACGGGTCGTGATAAAACGGGTATGCGGCTTCGTTTCGTCTTTTCCAAGATGATTGGCGAGGATTCGGACATAAATTTCGGCAATTCTTTTCGATGCGCCCATCACGTTGCTCGGATTCACAGCCTTGTCGGTCGAAATCATCACAAAACATTCGGCATTGTATTCCGCCGCGAGGTCGGCCACGTTTTTTGTTCCCAGAACATTAGTCAAAACAGCCTCTTCGGGGTGCATTTCCATCAGCGGAACGTGCTTATAAGCCGCTGCGTGATAGACGTATTGCGGATGATATTTTTCAAAAATCCTCCGCATCCGCTTGCGGTTTCTCGTGTCGAAAATCAGCGGAATGTACTTTATATCGGAAAATTTGTCGTCAAGTTCCGTATTCAACTCGTGGAGCGGACTTTCGGCAACGTCGCAAAGCAGCAGGATTTCGGGATTGAAACCGCACAACTGCCTCACAATCTCGCTGCCAATCGAGCCTGCGGCGCCTGTAACAAGCACCGTTTTGCCCTCAATATTACTGCGAATCGACTCGGTATTAATTTCTATCGGCGGACGGCGCAACAAGTCTTCAATGTTGATGTTCTTGATTTTATGAGTATTCAGGCCGTTTTGCCACTCTTCCAACGGAGGCACGCTCAAAAGTTCAATGTTATTGTGGTAACATATTTCGGCGAGCAACCGCTTTTCGTTCCGCTCAATGTGTTGAGGGTCAATCAGTATGGCCTTTATATCTTCAAATTTATGCGTGTTTGCAAACAGCTTGTTACGCGAGTAAACCGGCTGTCCTATAATCCTTTGCCCGCTGCCCGTTTTGGGGCTTACAAATCCGGCAACACGGTAAGGCAGGCTCATATTTGCGTTTATCATTTTTGCCAAACTTATTTCAGGAGCGCTAACTCCGTATATCAGAATGGGTTTTTTCTTGTTTTTCGCATTGTTCATATACGAAAGGTCGAAAAGCAGCCTGACTGCCATCCGGAAGAAGAAAATAAACCCGAAAGTCAGCAGGAAATTGATGAAGAAACTGATTTTTGAAAGCGGCGAATACTGAAAATTAACCGAGTAAATCTTGTTTATTACTATAAAAAAGACGTTTGCGAACAATACGGCGATGAAAATACGCATCGCGTCGCGGTAAGTCGAATAGCGGATTATCCGGCTGTGCGTCTTGAAAATCAGGAAAAACGCTCCTGAAATTACCACTACCGCCGCCAATTTTCCCCAAAAATACTGCCATAGCGAAGTTTGACCCGCAAGTTGGCTGCAAACCAAACAGGTTAAGGTAAATGAAACGGCGGCAATCATCAAGTCGGCGAAAAATATTATCCTATGCGAAAGATAAGGAAATGCGCTGACTTTGGCCATTATCCGGTCCGATATTTTATAGCCGAATTTTAATATTGAAGTTTTGTTAATCATTTCCTGTAAAAAATTCCATTGTTACGTCTTTTCCGGCGTTAATTCCTTTACCGGCAAAGACTTTGTTTATTGTTAAGAGTATAATTTTAAAATCTGTGCGGAACGACAAATTGTCCACGTACCAAACGTCGTATTCAAATTTTTGCTTCCACGAAATGGCATTCCGGCCGTTAACCTGCGCCCAGCCTGTGATTCCGGGCAATACTTCGTGCCTGCGCTTCTGGAAATCGCTGTAAAGCGGCAAATATTCCGGCAGCAACGGGCGCGGCCCAACGAGCGACATTTCGCCTTTCAACACGTTGAATAATTGGGGAATCTCGTCGAACGAAGTATTCCTCAAAAATTTGCCCGTGCCTGTAATACGCTCAACATCAGGCAGTAAGCAGCCATAAATGTCTTTTCTGTCGTTCATCGTTTTGAACTTAATCAGTCTAAATATCTTTCCATCTTTTCCGGGACGTTCCTGTACAAAAAAAACTTTCCCGTCGTTTGTAATAAACAGTATCGCCGCCACTATGAGAATCAGTGGCGATAATACCGCTAATCCGCAAAGCGCAGCGCAAAAATCCATAAGCCGCTTGAAATAATGTTTGTACACTTAAAAAACTTCTTTCAAGTCAATGCTTTCGTCCTCAAAAATACCAACGGGTATAGTTCCGGTATCGAATTTTGTCCCTTTGTCATACTTTCCGTCGGCCTGCAACACAAATTTTACTATCGATTTTTCGTATGGAAAAACAACCCAATACTCCTTTACGCCCGCTGCTTCGTAAATATTGAACTTGTCGTTCAGGTCGTACTTTGCGGTTGCCGCCGATTGAACTTCAACTATCAAATCGGGCGCACCAAGGCAGCCCCGCTCGTCAATTTTCGAGGGGTCGCAAATCACGCACAAATCAGGCTGTACAACGGTATCTATCTTATCGTCGTCTTTTTCGCCGTTCTTCGGCAGGCGCACGTCAAACGGCGCATGAAATACTTCGCATTTTCCTTTGTGTTTCTTTATTATGCGAATCATTTCGTACGCTAACCTAATATTAACTTTTTGATGAGAAGCAGTAGGCGCCGGCGACATCATTTTTATGAAGCCGTTCAGCAGTTCGCGCATCTTATCATCCATCCAGGTAAGGTAATCGGCGAAAGTGTATCGTTTGTCCAATTCTAACGCAATTTCCATAGAAATTTCAATAACTTTTCCGCCGCAAAGATAATAAATATTTATTTTACAAGCAAATTTCTGATTGTTTTTATGGTTTTTAAAAGTTCTTCTTCGGTAAGTATCGACCCCGAAGGCAAACAAAGTCCGCGTTCAAAGAGTTTTTCGCTCGTGCCGCCGCCATAAAACGGACAGTCGGCAAAGACAGGCTGCAAATGCATCGGTTTCCACAGCGGACGCGCCTCGATGTTTGCCGCTTCTAAGGCTAAACGCAGGTCTTCGCAGGTTCGTCCGCCTGTTTTTTCGGGATTGACGAGAATACTTGTCAGCCAGTAATTGGAGTAAAAATCGCCGCTCGGCTCGGT
>JAISUN010000040.1 GCA_031272085.1 Dysgonamonadaceae bacterium
GCCAAAGCCTTTATGACCGGCAAATCGGCATTTGCGAATATCGGCTCGTGCAGCGGGTTTCTTGCGATTGCGGCGGTAATTTTAGTCGGGCAGTGGCTGATTGTTACCCTTGGCGGCGAAATGTTTAATGTGGTGCCGCTGAAATTGGCGGATTGGGGAATAATTATCGGCGTTACCTCGCTTGTGATGTGGGGTGGGGAGATTTTGCGATTGATATTCCGCAGGTAAAAATACATAGATATTCGTATTAGCCCCCAAATGGGTGATATTTTCTTGAAATTTCCAGTATTTCTAAGAAATTTTAAGAAAAAATTGTATTTTTGTGCCGAATCTTGAAGAAATCTCGTCGTATGAAAAGCATTGGTCAATATTGTTTTCTCTTTCAGTGTATTTTGTTGATTTGCTTCTATTCCTGCAAACAGTCAGACGAAAGTAGTAGCAAAAAAGTCAGTGATTTGCTTATTCGCGGTATTGATTTCAACGATGCGGAAAAATACGACTCGGCGCGGATATGTTTTTCGGAAGCCTTGAAAATCAAAGGCGGGCGGGAACATTCCAGCGGAAGGGTGCTTGTCAATATCGGTAATTCGTATTATTTTGAGGAACGCTACGACGAGGCGCTGAAATATTATTTGGAGGCGCTGGGGATAGCGGAAAAAGCGGGCGAACCTGTTGGAATTGTGCGTGTTGCAGGTAATATGTCGGAATGTTATTATATGCTCGGCAACGCAACGCAGGCGCTGCATTATGCCGATTATTCCGAAAAAATTATTATGCAAACCGACACGTTTATTTACCTCCGTCCGCAGGTTTTGTATATCAGAGGCTCTGTTTTGCTCGAAAGGAACGAACTCGACGAGGCGGAAACGATGATGCATAAAGTTATTCGCGTTGCCGACACTTGCTATCATAGAAGCGTTGCTGCCGGCTATTCAAGCGGCGAGGGGAGTCTTTGGTACATCGCTTACGGGCAGGAAGGGCTGTCGAAAATTGCGCTTGCGAGAAATGATTTCGACAAAGCGGTAGATTTTGCGCAGCAAAGCATCGCAACTGCCGAGCGCGGCGATTTTCCGGCAGTTAAGGCAAAATGCCTGACCAATCTTTCAAGCGTTTATTTGAAGATGAAAGATTACAAAAAATGCCTTTCGATAGCCGGCGAAGCGCTTGCAGCAAGCCCGTATATAATTAAAAAAGAGCCTGTTTTGGCCCATAATATTGCTGTTGCAAATATATTTTTGGGAAATAACGAAGCGGCGGTGCGGTATGCCGACATTTATTCTTCGCAAATGAGAAAAAATACGGCAAAAAATTTCCGCGAAACGCTGGCAAGTATGGCTACCCAGTATGAAACCGAGAAAAAACAACAGCATATACAGGTTCTGGAACAGCGGCAATATCTTCTGCTTGCGCTTATTATTGCCGGCGTTACCCTGACGATTGCCGTCTGGATAATTCTGCATCAAAAAATTATGCACGAGAAACGGGAAAAGCAACTTGTCGCCGTCAATGCCGTTCTCGACGGTGAAAAATGCGAGCGCGAACGGCTGGCGCGGGACCTGCACGACGGGCTTGGCGGCCAGTTGTCGGCTTTGAGGCTGGAAATTGCGCCCTATAAGAATAAATCAGCCTTGCGACAATTGGACGACTGCATTACTTCGATGCGGAATATTTCTCGCGGGCTGTATCCCGTTTCGCTTTCCAAACTCGGCCTGAAAGCCGCTTTGGAAGATTTTTGCAAAAGTTTGCCAAATGCCCGCTTGCACTTTTTCGGCAAAGAAAGGAAATTCGATGAACGGGCTGAACTTATGATTTACTATTGCGCTTACGAACTGATAAACAATTCGTTGAAACATTCCGGCGCAAAAAATATCGATGTTCAGTTAATTCAAAGCGGAAACAATATTTCCCTGACTGTGCAGGACGACGGTTGCGGATTCGACTTAACATCCGTAAAAATGGGCTTGGGCCTCAAAAATTTGAACGACAGGGTTGCGTCGTTAGAAGGGAAAATATTGGTCGATAGCAATGAGAAAGGCACAGAAACAACTATTGAATTTAAAATAAAAAATGGAAGAAGATAATCATTATTCCTTTCGGACAGTAAACTCTCCAGCCGACCTGCAAAAGGTTTTTGCCGTGCGGGCAATTGTTTTCATAGAAGAACAAGGCGTATCATACGAGGAAGAAATTGACGGCTGCGACTATTCTTCCGTTCATTTTTTGGCAACAATGGGCAATGAACCCATCGGAGTGGCGCGTTTGCTCTTGTTTAAAGATTATGTAAAAATAGGGCGGTTGGCGGTTCGGAAAGCATATCGCGGACAGGGCGTCGGCAAAAGGCTGTTTTCATTTGTGCTTGATTATGTTGCGCAAATTGAATATCAAAAAATCACGCTGCACGCACAGGCATATTTAGTGAAATTTTACGAAGATTTTGGCTTTGTGAGGCAGGGCGAAATGTTTTTGGAAGCAGGTATTGAACATTATTATATGGAAAAACAATCCGGGTAGGCTGTTTTTCCATATAATAAACGTCGAATGTTCTTTAATGCAAGGCTATCCCAACTCCGAAGGGATGAAGTTCAGGCCCTTTGCCGCTTGCAAACATTGAGATGGGCTGGTAGTAGCAGAAAAAACTGACATTGTCGAAGCCGGTGCGGAAAACAACCCGGAAATTGACCGGCAAAATATTCAGGTCTCTGTAATATTCTTCCTTAATTGCGTTGTCAATGCGGACTTCCGCCTCCGATTTGGAGTAAAGTTTCAACAATCCTTCAACTCCGCCCTGCATAAAAAAGCGGGTTTTGTTCTTTATTTTCTTCTGATATTCAAGCACTAAGGGGAAGGTTGCGTAGTAAACCAACAGTTTGCTGTCGCGGAACGGACGGGTATCCGCAAAAAACTCCGTAATTCCGGCCGAATTGTCCTTTAAAGCCACGTCGCCCTTGAAATGATAGCGCGTCCAGTCGAATCCGAAGCCTGTACCGAAAACAAAATGGCTCGAAAGCGGCAGGCTGAAATTGCTGACGTTCAGCGTAAAAGAATAGGAACGCCCCATTTTTGAGATAACATCGTAATTATCAAGCCCTTCGAGGCCGGCAAAAGAGAAACTCGCTCCCGACCAGTGGACGCCCTTCGGCTTATGCTGCCAGTTGAACGCAAAACTGTAAAATTTCCCGTCGATGAGAACCGAACTTTTTTCGCTTTCTTCCTGTGCGCAAACCGGCATTGCAAGCATTATTGCGCAAATAAAGGATAAAAATATTTTTTTCATTTTATTTTAATTTAATTGTTTTGTTATTTACTTTGATAAAAAGGTTTTTCAGGTTGTCCAACTCATCTTCCAACTCGTCGGGAGGGATTTTCCCGCGCAGGTAAATCAGGGTTAATTTGCCGGATTTCAGGCTGAAAAGCAGATATTCGTTTTCCCCTTTTTCCTTGTTTTTCCGGCAATAGGAGCGCGTTTCGAGCCGTCCGTTATTCCTCGATTCCATAAGAGAGTAACCGTTTTCGACTTCATTTTCTAAAGTTTGCTGAACGTGCGCAAGGGTAGTGGAGTCGGTATTTGCAATCAGGCTCCGGTAGCGGGTTATGCGGGTGCGCTCGCCCAGCACGTCTTTCGCCAACTCTATCATAATCGAGCCATTTTGTTTGCCGACGGTTTGGAAAACCGTTTCGACGCCGGCCTTGTCCTGCGCCTGCGCAAACCCGCACAGAAAGAGCGGAATCAGCAATATGAATATTTTTTTAATCATAATATTTTTTATTTTTCTAATCGTTTGTAAATGCTTCCAAAGCCTCAATTTGAGCGGAACGAAATTCATCGCCGGCGTCCGAAATATCTTCAAGGCTCCTGAGCGTTTCGAGGCTTATCAGATTAATATCGGTATATTTTTTGCCATTGATGTAAGCGGCTGATTTATCGGAAATTATATTTCCGCCGTTCAGGAAAACACGCAGGCAAAACAGCGTGAGCAGGCAGGCGGCGGCGAGGCTTGTCCTGCGGATTGCGAGGCTGATTTTACGCGGTTTGGCCGCTTTTTCCAAATTCCGAATTTCCTCTGTAAAGTATTGAAATACAGGCTTATATTTCAATAATTCGGCAGGAATGTCGTCTTTCCGGAAATAATCCCGCAGGATTTTTTCTTCTTTCAAGGAAGTTTGCCCCTCGAAATACTTGTCTAACAGCAAATTAATGTTTCCCATATTTTAATTTTTCATTCTCAATTATTAATTGTTCCCTGACTTTTTTCCGCGCCCGCGAAAGGTTCATCGTTGCCGCGCTGAGGCTTGTTCCCGTAATGTCGGCAATTTCCTGCATTTCGCAGCCTTCCACGTCGCGCATTCTGATAATGAGCCTTTGCAGCGGAGGCAGTTGTTCGATAATTCGCCTCACGAAATCGGCCAAATCCCGCCTTTCTGCCTCTGTGTGAGGATTTTCAGGGCTTGCTTCGAGCGGAAAATTATCAATTTCGACGCACTCTTTTTCGGCTTTCAGGCGGTCGAGGCAGATATTTTTCAAAGTCTGTACGGCAAAACCTTGCAGATTGGCGACAACCTCTGTTCTATCGCGAATTTGCCACAGGCGGAGCAGGGTTTCCTGCACTGCATCTTCGGCGTCGTCTGTATTTTGCAGATACTTTTTCGCCGTCAGAAGCAGGTTTTGCCTGATTGGGATAATTTCCGTCTTGAACCGTTCCGATTGCTTCATATACTTTAATGACGAATTAGAGCGGAAAACATAACATTGCAGATTAAATTTTTTTATTTTTTCCGCAGAACCAGCAGCCCGACGAACGTAAACGCTGCGTTCATCAACAAGAGTTCGTAACTGAACTGGTAGCCGCCGAACCATGCCCTTGAATTGAGGTCGAGGACAAGGCACAGTGCAGGCGAAAGCAGGGCTACGAGCGGGACCCAGCGGTCGCGAACCTGCCATTTGGCGAAAATTCCGAAGGCAAACATCCCCAAAATCGGGCCGTAAGTGTAACTCGCTAAAATGTAAACCGCGTCGATAACCGAAGTATTGTTCAGCGCCTTGATGACGAGTATCACAATGCCCATCACGACCGACATCCAGATGTGAACTGCCTTGCGGCGGCGGGTGGTTTCGGTTTCAGTGTCTTTTTTGGAACTTTCGAGAATATCGACTGTAAATGAAGTAGTTAAGGCTGTCAGCGCCGAGCCTGCCGCAGCGTAAGCGGCTGATATAAAGCCAAGTATGAATAAAATCCCGACTATTGCAGGGAAATAGCCTCCGGTAGCGAGTTTGGGGAATAAATCGTCGCCTTTCGCGGCAATTCCTTCTTTCGCGGCAAACATATAAAGCAGAACGCCCAGTACAAGGAAGAGGAAAATTACAACTGCTTGAAGCAGAGCGGTTATCACGATGTTTTTCTTTGCGTCGGCCGGATTTTTGCAACTCATATTTTTCTGCATCATATCCTGGTCGAGGCCGGTCATAGCAATCAGCGTGAAAACGCCTGCCAAAAACTGTTTCACAAAATGCCGCTTGTCGTTTATGTCGTCGAAAAAGAAAATTTGCGAATAATCGTGAGCCGCAACAGCCGAAACCAATCCGCCCAAATTAAAGCCTAAACTCTTGGCTATGAAATAGATACTTAAAATTACCGAAACTACGAGGCAAAGCGTCTTAAACGAATCTGTCCAAATCAGGGTTTTTACTCCGCCGCGGTTGGTGTAGAGCCATACCAAAGCCATTGATACAACTACATTTACAATAAAAAACAGGATGCTGAACGCTTGCCGGTTTTCGGCAAATACGGCGTATTTTTCAGCCATTCCCGACAGAAAAGGCTCAATAACAAGCAGTTGCATTACTGCGCAAACAAGATACAGGCGGACGGCGGCTCCCAACATCTTGGAAATGAAGAAAAACCACGCTCCGGTCTTGTAGGACGACATTCCGAAGCGGTTTTCGAGATATTCGTAAATCGAGGTCAGATTCATCTTGTAGAAAAGCGGAATCAGCACGAAAGCGATGATTAACTGCCCGACTGTGAAGCCTATAACCATTTCCATATACGAAAAGCCTTTTGCGGCCACCATGCCCGGAACCGACACGAAAGTTACGCCCGAAATGGCGGCGCCAATCATCGCAAAAGTTACCATTACCCACGACGATTTACGGTTGCCGGTAAAAAAACTCTGATTGTCGGCTTTTCGGCCTGTAATCCGGGAAATTACGAAAATCGAAATAAAATATGCCGCTACTACGGCGAGAATCAACAATGGACTCATTCTGTTATGTATTAATTAGTTACGAATTCAGCAAACGATAAATATCTCTTTGAGCGTGAACAATTTTATCCTCATATTTCCGAGAATCGGAAACGAAGATATTTTGCAGGTTTTCGTCTATCTGACAGGCTTTTACATTATCATTCAACTGAATATCGAGAATTTGTATAATTGTTTTTTTAATGTTCTTGTTCATTACCGGAAACGCCGTTTCGATGCGCCGGTAAAGGTTGCGCTTCATCCAGTCGGCCGAGGCGAGGAAAAGGTCTTCCTTGCCGTTGTTGTAGAAATACCAGATACGCGAATGTTCGAGAAACATATCGACAATCCGGCGGATGCGGATGTTGCGGCTGTAAGGCCGGCCGGGTTGCAGGCAGCATATTCCCCTCACTATCAGGTCAATATGCACTCCGGCTTCGGAGGCGCGGTAAAGTTCATTTATCATTGCGTTGTCCTGTAAGGCGTTCATTTTAAGGATGATATGCGCTTTTTTGCCCGCTTTTGCATTTTCTATTTCGCGGTTAATCATTTTTTTCAGTTCGGGAACCATATTGAACTGTGAAACGAGCAAGTGCTTGAAACTCACGCTGTTGTCCTGATTTTCCAGCACGCCGAAAAGCCGCTCTATTTCGCGGGTAAGTTCCTTTTTCGAGGTCAAAATCGACATATCGGAATACAGGCCGGCTGTTTTTTCGTTGAAATTTCCGGTGCTTAAATAGGCGTAGGCCTGACGTTTTCCGGGCGAGCCTTTTTCGGCTACCAAAGCCACTTTCGCATGAACTTTCAGGCCGGGAATGCTGTAAATGATTTTTATTCCGGCGTTGGCCATAATTTCCGAAGTAACAAGGTTGTTTTCCTCGTCGAAACGGGCTTTCAGTTCCACAAAAACCGTAACTTTTTTCCCGTTTTTCACAGCGTTTATCAGAGTGTTGATAATTTCAGAATCCTGCGCCACGCGGTATTGCGTAAGCATTATCTCTTCCACGTTAGGATTGGTCGAGGCCTCCATCAGAAAGCGGGTAAAATAGTCGAAAGTATGATACGGATAATGCAGGAAAATATCTTTTTTCCGGATAAGGGGGAACAGCCAGTCAGCCCTGTCCAATTCAGAGATTCGGATGGCCTGACGAGCGTGAGTTTCCAACTCCCGGCCAAGCGGATTTGGCAGTTTTATCAGGTCTTCCATATTGAGGTGGGCGTTGTCGGGAATCAGGTCTTCGCGGTCGATATTGAAAGTTTCGCAAAGATAGTTCAGGCAGTCTTCGGGCATACGTTTGTCGTAGGCAAAACGGCTTAAATCGCCTATTTTCCGCTGTTTAACTTTCTTTTTGATAGTTGCCACAAGGTCGTCGTTCATCCCATAGTCGTCGATGAAAATATCGGCGTCGCGCGAAATTTTGATATTATAACTACCCGTAACCTCGTATCCGATAAAGATTTCGGACAGGTTGGCCGAAATAACGTCTTCGGCAAACATATAATAATACGTGTCGCCAATCTTCGGAAGTTCGATGAAACGCGGGATTTTGGCGTATGGAATCTTGTTGATTGCGTAAAACGTTTCGCCGGTGTTTTTCTTTTTCAGGCAAGCCACCTGGTAAAGCCGGTTGTCGCGGATAAAAACGCGGACGTCTTCTTTCATAAGCATTACCGGTTGCAGGAAAGGGAAAATCTCCTTCATAAAATAGTCGCGCACAAAATCGGCGTGTTCAGGACGCGGATGCTCGTCCATACAGAGGACAATTTTTTTTGCGGCTAATTCGGGCAAAATTTTTTCGTGGAAAATCCTGTAAAATTCCTGCTGCTGGCGCGTAACTTCCTCCTTTATGCGGTCGAGAATCAGTACCGCTTCGGCGGGGTCTTCTTCGGAATGAATTTTCCGCATTATCACGCTCTGATGTTCGGCAACGCGGATTTTATAAAACTCTTCGAGGTTGGAGGCGTGGATGGCGAGGAATTTAATGCGTTCATATACGGGCAAATCCTCACATTCCGATTCCAAAAGAACCCGATAGTTAAAGGATAACCAACTAATATCCCGATTGAAATATGAATATTCCTGCATCATTGTTTTGTTAGCGACGGTAAAATTATTAAATTTGCGCCAAAAAAACAACAAATTATGCGAAAAATCGGATTATTGTCGGATACTCACAGCCTTTGGGACGAAAAATTCGCCCAATATTTCGCTTCTTGCGATGAAATTTGGCACGCCGGCGACATCGGCAGCGAAGAAGTTTTAAACAATCTGGAAGAGTTGAAACCCGTCCGGGCGGTGCGCGGAAATACCGACGGCTACAACATTTGCCTGCGCTGTCCGACAACTCTTCGCTTCAAGGTGGAGGACGTCGATGTTCTGCTGACGCATATCGGCGGTTATCCGGGCAATTACGACCCGCGAATACGCGCCGAACTTGCCGCAAATCCGCCCCGCCTGTTTGTTTGCGGACATTCGCATATCCTGAAAGTGATTTACGACAAAAAACTCGGCCTGCTGGCGGTAAATCCGGGCGCGGCCGGACTTTCGGGCTTCCACACCGTAAGAACCCTGCTCCGTTTTGTAATCGACGGGGCGGAAATAAAAGATATGGAAGTTATTGAGATGGATAAATGATAAATTTTTATTATTTTTGTCCCCAAATTATTAGATTATGAAACGATTTATTTTTTCCATTGCTTTTCTGTTTTTTTCTGTTGCCTTTTTTGCGCTTCCCCCCTCAAAACGGGAATTTCGCGGCGCGTGGGTGCAGGTTATCGGACAAAATCAATATGCCGGAATGACGCCGCAGCAGATGCGCCGTTACTTCGCAACAATGCTTGACAGCCTCGAAACGCTGAATATCAATGCGCTGATTTTTCAGGTTCGCCCCTCGGCCGACGCATTTTATCCTTCGCAATTAGAGCCTTGGAGCCGCTATCTGACCGGAGTTCAGGGCAAAGCGCCCGACGACGGATTCGACCCTTTGGCCTTTCTCGTTGCCGAAGCGCACAAGCGGAATATGGAGTTTCACGCGTGGCTGAATCCTTACCGGGTTACTGCTTCGGAATCGGAAACGCTGACAAAAACGCACATTTATTACCGTTATCCCGAACGTTTTGTCAAATACGGCAAGCAGATTTTTTTCAATCCCGGACTGCCCGAAAACCGGCAATTTATCTGCGACGTAGTCCGCGATATTGTGAGCCGCTACGATATCGACGCCATTCATTTAGACGATTATTTTTATCCATATCCCATTGCCGGCGAAAAGTTCGACGATGCGGCAAGTTTCCGGAAATACGCTCCAATTCAGGGATTTGAAAAATCGCCCATAGAATTTTGGCGGCGGAACAATGTTAATTTACTTATAGAACAGATAAAAAATACAATTATCCTGACCAAGCCCTGGGTGCGCTTCGGAGTAAGTCCTTTCGGCATTTACCGCAACAAAACCAGCACCGTGGACGGTTCGGGAAGCAACACCGGCGGACTTCAAAACTACGACGACCTCTATGCCGACATCCTGCTCTGGATGCAGAAAGGCTGGATTGATTACTGCGTCCCGCAACTTTACTGGCAAATAGGACATCCAAAAGCCGACTACGAAACTCTGGTAAGATGGTGGGGGCAAAACACTTACGGTTGCCATACCTACATCGGCCAAGATGCGGCAAACGCTGTGCAAACGCAGGATTTGCAAAACTCCTGCGCCAACCAGTTGCCCGCCAAAATGCAGTTGGAGCGCGAAACGCAGCCTCTGGAAGGGAATTGCTGGTGGTCAGCCTACACTCTGCTGAATAATACCGGCGGAATAGCCGACAGCCTGCGGAATAATTATCAGCGCTATCAGGCTCTGATTCCGGCATTTACCAACCTTCACAACAAGCGGCCGAAAGATGTTAAATCGCTGAAAGTCGGCCCTTTTGAATCGGGCTATCTGCTGTATTGGAAGCGCAACGGCGACCCCGCCAATCCCGAAAAGGCGCAGTATTACGTGATTTACTGCTTCCGCGAAAATGAAAAAACTAACCTCGACAACCCTGCAAGGATAGTTGCAATCACCAGAAATACAACATTTTACATACATCCTGTGCTTGGCCCCGGAAAGTACAAATTTGTTGTAACTTCGGTTGACCGCTTTCATAATGAATCAAAAAAAGGAAAAACAAAGAAAATAAAAATGAATTTTTGAAATATTTTTTTCAAAAAAACTTGCATATTAATTTTAAAGACACTATTTTTGCAGCATAATATTACTAAAAACAGGATTACTATGACAACATTGATTGAGCAAAGAGACGCGGTGAACAAGTGGCTGGAACGCTACGGGGTAAGATTTGGCGTCTATAAGGGCGGCGTTTTTCACGAGCAACTTTTCCCGTTTGACCCGATTCCACGCGTTATTAAGCGTAGCGAATGGAATCATATCGAAAAGGGTCTGATTCAGCGAGTCAAGGCCTTAAACCTCTTTCTTTCAGATATTTATTCGGGAAAACAAATTGTTGCCGACGGCGTAATCCCCGAAGAATTTATCTATTCGTCGAAAGGCTATCTGCCTCAATGTGAAAACATTACGCCCTCGAAAGGGATTTATACCCACATTTGCGGAATCGACCTCGTGCAGGCTCGCGACGGTTCCTGGATTATTTTAGAAGACAATCTGCGAATCCCTTCCGGCGCCTCGTATCCCATTATCGCAAGGACAATTACGCGCAAAGTGTCGCCTCATACTTTCGAGCATAATCATATTGAAGAAAACCGCGGTTACATCGACCTGCTGCGCAAAACGATGGATTATGCAAACGTCAATGGCGGACTGGCGGTTATCCTCACCCCGGGTCGTTACAATTCGGCATTTTTTGAACATTCGTTCCTTGCCGAAAAAACCGGAGCGACACTTGTTTTTCCGGGCGATTTGACGGTCGAAAATGAGAAAGTCTATTACAATGGGCTGTTCAATACCCGGCAAAAAGTCGGCGTGATTTACCGCCGCGTGTCCGACGAATTTCTCGACCCGATGGCTTTCGACAAGTCTTCATTGCTGGGAATCCCAAACGTGATGCAGGCTTACGCAAAAGGCAACGTGGCGCTGATGAATGCTCCCGGAAACGGCATTGCCGACGACAAGGGACTTTGCTATTTCGTTCCGAAAATGATAGAATATTATCTGCACGAAACTCCGCTCCTGCAAAACGCTCCAACGTATTTGCCCTATTATCCCGACGACAGGAAATACGTGCTGGAAAACATCCGCAAGTTGGTTATCAAAGACGTTTCCGAAGCGGGCGGATACGGCGTAATGTTCGGCCGCGATATGGACGAAGAACATTTAGCGAATATCAAACATCTGATTGAAACCGAGCCGCGCCGCTGGATTGCGCAGGAAGTTATAGATTTTATCGACCTCGAAGTTTTGGAAGGCAGCGGAACTGTCCTCCGCAAGGCCGACCTCCGCGCTTTCGTGCTTTGCGCCGACGAAATCAGGGTTTGGCACAGCGGACTTACACGTTTTGCCCGCGAGCCCGATTCGTTTGTGGTCAATTCGTCACAGGGCGGCGGATTTAAAGATACTTGGGTTGAGAAGAATTGAGAATTGAGAATGAAAAATTAATAATAGTGTATTATGGGGGAATTAATTTCAAATACGAAAGCCGAAAACCTGTTCTGGCTGGGGCGTTATGTACAGCGGGTTTACATTGTTCTGCACCTGCTGCGGAAATATCGCGACGTGATGATTGACGAAAACGAAGGCGCCTATCATTCGTTCTGCGAAAAACTCGGAATAACAGACAATTATGCGTCGAGCGACGAGTTTTTGCACAATTACGTTTACGACAAGGAAAATCCCGATTCGCTGATTTCGATGCTGACTTATGCAAGCAATAACGCAACTTTGCTCCGCGAAGAGATAAAAAGCGAAACATTTTCTTATATCTTGCTGTCTATCAGCCATATAGAAAATTGCGCAAAAGATGCCGACATTGACGCTCTGCAAACTGTAAGCGACTATCTGTTAGCGTTTTGGGGGTCTGTCGATGAGCGTATGTTCAAGCGTGAACCTCGGAATATGGTCAAAGCAGGAAAATACCTCGAAGACCTTGATTTGCACGTGCGTTTCGACTATCCGCACGAAAGAATCCTTTATCTCGTGGACAGGCTCGAAAAGCACGCCGAAAAAGAGAAAGTAATTTTTAACCAGATTCTGCTGTATCAGTTGAAAAGCGAAACTTTGCAGCCCGATTGCGATAAATTGAAAGTTCTGGATATTTTGAAACACTTATTTGTAGTAAATGGATAAACTCGTTGAATACCATTATCTTACAAAAGTTGTTTTTTCGGAAAAGGTACATTCCCACTCGTTTTTGCTGCGCTGTACGCCTTCGGAAAACGAGTATCAGAAAATAGAAAGCGTCAGCAGCCGTATTGCGCCTGCCGGCGAAGTATTCCGGGCATCCGACTGCTTCGGAAATACGGTTTATTACGGGATGGCGGGCGAACCTCACGACAGTTTTGAGTTCGGAAGTTCGGGAACAGTCCGCCTGTCGGGTTTATATGCCCTGAAAGAACCTTTAGCGGGGATTTTCCTGTATCCGTCGGCATTTACTGCGCCCGACAGCGGGATTGCTGCCTTGTTGTCGTCTGTCCGCTTTTCCGCTTCGGAAACGGTTTCAGAAAAGGTTCTCAAACTTTGCTCCGCCCTGTTTTCCCGAATGGAATATGCGCCCAACTCCACAACCATCGAAACTACCGCAGCCGAGGCTCTGCGAGCCGGACGCGGGGTTTGCCAGGACTATTCGCACGCGCTCATTTCGCTTTGCCGCCTGTCCGGCATTGCCGCCCGTTATGTTGCTGGATTCATTGAGGGCGAAGGCTGCACCCACGCCTGGGTTGAGTATTACGACAAAGACTGCTGGCGGGCTGCCGACCCCACTCACAACCGCTTGATTGAAACGGGTTATATAAAACTTTCGCACGGCCGCGATTTCGACGACTGTTCCATTGAACGCGGAGTATTTTCAGGGGCGGCAAAACAGAGGCTCGAAATAAGCCTGCAAGTTCAGGAAAAATCTGCCGGCGTCAGCCTGCAAAAGAGTTAAATTAACATTTTTTCGTTTAAAAATGTCAAATTTGGCTGTTTTTTAATAACATTTATCCTTTGAAAGTGATTTTTTTAACAATTTTAATTGAATGTTAAAAAAAAAATTCGTTCCTTTGTTATCGAATTTGAATGTTAAAAATTAGGAAATGAAAAAGGCCTCGATTTGGGTACTCGCTTCGATAATGGTTACGGCGTTTCTTGGGCTGCTGATTTTGCAGGCCAACTACGTTCATATTATTATGAATAACCAGAACGAGCAGTTTAAAGACGCCGTAAAACGCAGTCTGCAACAGGCTTCGCGCGACGTCGAGGACGAAGAAGCATCCAAATTGGTGGGAAAAATCCTGTTCAGCCGGAAAACCCGCAAACGCAGCAACATCCCTTCGACTATTCCAAGCCGGACGGTCGAATCCATAGACCCTGTCGATACCGGCAGCGAGTGGCTTTCCACCTCGCCCTCGAGATTTCCGGGCAGCGATATTACATCGACTTCCCGCTCGCTGCTCGAAACGCTTCTGAATCAGTATCTTTACCACGAAAATTTAGCCTACGATGTGCTTATCGCACAGGAAAAAGCGGTTGATTCGCCTATCGACGAGCGGATTGATTTCCGCAAACTCGGACGCTACATCCAGTCGGCCTTGCAGAGCAACGACCTCGCGCTTTCGTTTTATTATGCGATAACAAACGGTTCAGGCACAATAATTTATAAAAGTCCGGGCTACGATGAAAATACTAAAAAAGAAATTTTTTCGAGGGTAATTTTCCCGAAAGACCCGCCCGACAAACTCTATCAGATGAAAGTATATTTTCCTGATAAAGAGCAGTTTGTGCTTGGAAACATCAAATATATCGTGCCTTCGTTCATTTTTACCGGAATTTTGCTGATAGTTTTCATAACCACGCTTTATATCATCCTGAAACAGAAGCGCATATCGGAAATGAAACGCGACTTTATCAGCAATATGACGCACGAACTGAAAACTCCGGTCGCAAGCATCTCAATCGCAGGCCAAATGCTGAACGACGACAGTATGATAAAAATGCTCGAACAGGCCGATTCGCTGCGCAGTTCGCCTTCGTTCAACCGAATAACGAAAACTATCACCGACGAATCGAAACGCCTCACTTTCTTGATTGACAAGGTTTTGCAGATGTCGCTGATGGACGACAGCAAAATGGCGCTGAAAATCCGCGAACTCGACGCTAACGACCTGCTGATGAAGGTTGCGCAAATTTTCGACATTCAGATAGAGAAATGCAAGGGCAAACTCGAACTCGAACTTGACGCAACCGACGCCGGAATTTACGTCGATGAAATGCACTTTACAAACGTGCTTTTCAACCTGATGGAAAACGCCGTAAAATACCGCCGCCCCGACGTACCGCTGATTCTGACGGCAAGAACCGAAAATGTCGGCGACAACATCCTAATCAGCATCGGCGACAACGGAAGCGGCATAAAAAAAGAAAATTTGAAGCAGATTTTCGACCGTTTCTACCGCGTTCATACCGGCAACGTACACAACGTCAAGGGTTTCGGACTTGGCTTGGCCTACGTCAAGCGGATAATCGACGAACTGAACGGCACAATCCGCGCAGAAAGCGAACCGGGTAAAGGCACTAAATTCACAATTTCCCTGCCTTATGCCCGTTAATAAATTATGAAACAGCATATTATATTATAATTAAAAACGACTTATTATGGACGAAAAAGTAAAAATCCTGTTATGCGAAGATGACGAAAGCCTCGGAGGTTTGCTCCAAGAATTTCTTCAAGCAAAGGGTTACGACGTCGATTTGGCAGCCGATGGCGAAGCAGGCGCAAAAGCGTTTGCCAGCCGGTTTTACGACCTCTGCCTGCTCGACGTTATGATGCCCAAAAAAGACGGGTTTGAATTGGCAAAAGACATCCGAAAAGTGAACGAGGAAATTCCAATTATCTTCTTGACAGCCAAGGCGATGAAAGAAGACGTGCTGGAAGGATTCAAAGTCGGAGCCGACGATTACCAGACAAAACCGTTCAGTATGGAAGAACTGCTCCTCCGCATAGAAGCAATTCTGCGCCGTATAAACGGCAAAAAAAGCAAGGAAGCGGTTGTCTATAAAATAGGCAAATTCGTTTTCGACACCCAGAAACAGGTGCTTTCCGACGGCAAGACGGATACCAAACTTACCACCAAGGAAAACGACCTGCTGGCCTCGCTTTGCACAAATATGAACGGCGTTCTCGACCGCGAATATGCCGTTAATATGATTTGGAAACCGCATCCCGACTTCTACCAGTTCGCCGCTCGAAGCATGGACGTTTACATCACAAAACTCCGCAAACTGCTTCAAGACGACATTCGCGTCGAGATTCTCAACATCCACGGCAAAGGATACAAACTGATTGCGCCCACCGATGAAGATTAGCGCCGCCGTCTGTCTGTTCCTAATCCTTTCGGTTCCTGCATTCGGCCAATCGCCGCGGGTGCAGGAACTCTTGGATTCGTCGTTTGTTTACCTCGACCGCAATCAACTCGATTCTGCCGAACTGTATCTGAAAAAAACGCTTCGGGCCGAGCCTGACAGCCCCATTAATCCGTTCTTGATGAACAATTTAGGCACAATCCAGCGCCGCCTCGGCAAAAAAGACGAGGCCTTGCAGGCTTATACCGCCGCTCTTGCGCAATATCCCAAAAATCCGACCTTTTTGGAATCGCGTGCCTCGCTATTCGCCGAAATCGGGCAGCCCGGAAATGCAATAATCGACTACACAACCTTGCTTGACGAGCGTCCCGACGATGCAGAAGCCCTGTATCAGAGGGGATTACTCTATCTGCAAATGAAAAATTCGGATTTGGCCGAAGCGGATTTCAACCGTATGCTGACGCTCAATCCCGACGGCTACTACGCCCGTCTGGGGTTTGCTTCGCTTTATAAAATCCGCGGCGATTACGCAGAATCGGAAAAAATTTACAATTATCTGATTGACAAAGAGCCGATGCGTCCCGAAACATACGCCGGACGCGCCGAACTGTATCTGCTGCTCGACAAGCCCGGCAAAGCCTCGGCCGACGCCACAAACGCAATACGTTTAGCCGGAAGCGGCAACACAAATCCGTATTACTACGTAATCCGCTATCGCGCCAAACTCCTGCTGCACGAAGAAAAATCGGCTATGCAGGACTTGGAAAAGGCGCGTGGGATGGGGTATACACTTTATTTCCCCTTGTAAAAATCCTGCAAGACGTAAAATGCTTGCTTCTTGATTCCGTTGTTGGAAATCAAGCCTTTGCGGTTGAAAAAATCCTGGATGCCGTTCAGTTGGCGGCGGGGCGAATAAAAATCCACCAGAATCCAGGGGCTGCATCCCGAAAATGCGTCAATCCGGCTGTACATCGCCAAAGTGCGGCGGTATAGTTCGGCCTGGTATTCTTCCGTCCATAGTTCGTTGGACGCTCCGTGCCGTCCCTGCAATGCTCCTGCCCCAAACTCGCTGATAAACACAGGTTTATCGTAATTTATTTCCCATTGGCGGGTGTTGATGTCGTCGAGCGTGCCGCCGTACCAGCCTAAATAATTATTGAAACTGATAATATCGACATATTGGCTCATATAATCGTCCACGCGGCTGATATTGTTTCTCGAACCGGTAACTTCCATCGCCATGCTGATTAGGCGCGAAGGGTCTTTGGCGCGGGCGAAAGCGGCAAGATTGGCTAAAAAGCGGTCGCGGGCGTCGCTGTGCGGAGTTTCGTTGGCAACCGACCAGATGATGATATTGCAGCGGTTTTTGTCGCGTGCAATCATATCGCCGAGTTGCCGTTCGGCATTGGCGTAAGTGCCGGGATTTTCCCAGTGGATAGTCCAGTAAACCGGAACTTCCGACCAGACCATAAGTCCCAGCCGTTCGGCTTCGCGCACCATATTTTCGTTGTGCGGATAATGCGCTAAACGCACGAAATTGCAGCCGAGTTCCTTTGCCCAGCCGAGCAGGATTTTTGCGTCGTCGGGCGACCAGGCCCTGCCCTGTCGGAATGGCGCTTCTTCGTGAATCGAAATGCCTTTCAGGAAAATTTTGGATCCGTTGAGCCGGATTTCCTTGCCTGCGGTTTCGATTTGGCGGAAGCCTATTTTATCTTTAATTGCTTTGTTGTCAAGCGAAAGCGTGATGTCGTAAAGTTTGGGATTTTCTGGCGACCAGAGCGCGGGTTTGGCTTTCAGGCTGATTTCTGCGCGTCCGTCGGAGCCGGTAACGAGCGGCTGTTTCAGTTTCAATTCGGGAATTTCTATCGTAACAGTCTGTCCTGCAACCGATTTATTCAGTTTTATCCAGCCGGTAATACGGTCGTAGCGGCCTTTTTCCAACTGCAAGGCATAATCGTCTATAAAAAGTTCCGGGACATCGACCAACAGCACGTCGCGAGTGATTCCGCCATAGTTCCACCAGTCGGCATTGACGGTCGGCACGCCTTCGGGATGGCGCTCGTTATTAACCCGCACCACGACAAAGTTTGAACCCTCTTTCAGTTTGTCCGTAACATCGAAATTGAAAGGGGTGAAGCCGCCAATATGAGTTCCTATTTTTTCGCCGTTCAGATAGACGATAGCCTCGTAATTGGCTGCGCCGAAGTAGAGGAAAGTGCGGTTTCCGGGCTTCCGGGCAAACGTGAAATCCTTTTTGAACCAGAGCGTCCCTTCGTAGAAGAAAAGTTGGGGATTTCGGGTGTTCCAGTCCGACGGAATCTGCATCAGCGGCGCCGTATCGAAGTTGTATTCAACCAAATCCTGCTTGTTTCTCGCCTTCTGATTGCGGAAAAAACCGTTGGGATTTTCTTTCAGGCGGTAGTCGTAAAACCCGTTGTCGAAGGGGTCGATAATATAATTCCAACTGCCGTTAAGCGACAGATAATCGCGAGCATAGACATTTTGAAGCGTCTGTTCCTGCGCTCCTGCCGCGAGGGGGAGCAATGCGATGAGTAAAATCAATGTGTTTTTCATATCTCAATAACCTTTGTTTACAAGCCTCAAAAGTACAATAATTTTCTTTATTTTCAGTTTAAATGTATGAATATTTTAACAATGAAGCGACAAAAATATCTTATTTTGATGTTTTTTCTCTTTTTATTTGCCTGCAAATCAGCCAAATTGAGCGAAGCGGTGGAAAAAGAAGAGAAAGGGGAATATTATGCCGCTTCGCAAATTTACAGGAAAGTTTATTCCAAAACCTCGTCGAAAAAGAAATATTTGCGCGGAAGCATCGCTTTTCATTTGGCCGAATGTTACGAAAAAACCGGAAATGCGCAACAGGCTCTGGGAGCGTATTCCAATGCAATCCGCTACGAATATGCCGACAGTTCGTCGGTTTTCAAATCGGCAGTCCTGCTGCAAAAACTCGGCCGCTACGCCGATGCAAAAAAACGCTACGAAGAATTTTTGAAAATCGTCCCCAATCATCCGCTGTCGCTGAACGGCATTTCCGGCTGCGATTCGGCCCTTGCGTGGAAAAACAGTCCGACAAGATATATTGTTAAAAAACAGGATAAATTCAACTCCCGCTACGGCGAATTTTGCCCAATCCTGCTTGGCGACAAGTACGACCAGATTGTTTTCACGTCTTCGCGCAAAGATACTGCCGGATACGTAAAAAGTACAGTTACCGGATTCCGGAATAACGATTTTTACCTGTCCAAAAAAGACGAAAAAGGCCAGTGGCAAAAACCGGAAAAGATTGACAGCGAGATAAATACGGAATTTGACGAAGGCGCAGGTTCGCTGACTGCCGACGGCTCTGCAATTTACTACACCTATTGCGCCGAAGAAGACGAAATCCCCAGAACAGCAGATATTTACAAGTCGCCGCGCTCCGACGCCAAGTGGGGAGCCGGGCAACGCGAGGCTATTTTCCGCGATACTCTCACAATGGCCGCTCATCCGGCTGTGGGACCCGACGGCTACCTCTATTTTGTTTCCGATGTTAAGGGCGGTTACGGCGGGAAAGATATTTGGCGAGTTCCGCTCGACGGAATCGGAATATCGGCTCCCGAAAACCTTGGGCCGCAGATAAATACGGCAGGCGACGAGATGTTTCCCGTTATGCGCTCCGACAGCGTCCTTTATTTTTCGTCAAACGGACATATCGGAATGGGCGGATTGGACATTTTCAGGGCGACATACAGCGATAGCGCCGGATGGAAAGTAGAAAATATGAAATCGCCCATCAACAGCGCATCCGACGACTTCGGAATGACTTTCGAGGGCAAGGCCGAGCGCGGATTTTTCAGCAGTAACCGAGGCGACGCCCGCGGAGCAGACCATATCTATTCGTTTGAGTACCCGGCAGTTTACGTTTATATCGAAGGTTGGGTTCTCGACCGCGACGAGGAAGTTATTCCCAACGCCTACGTCAAAATGGTGGGAAAAGACGGCAGCAATCAGCGTTTCATTGCCCGCGCCGACGGAACTTACACCGCAGAACTCGCCCGCGGAATGGATTACGTGCTGATGGGCAGCGCCCCCGGCTATCTGAATCAAAAACAGACGCTTTCGGTGCCATGGGACGAAAAAAGCGAGATTTTTTACGTCGATTTTTATCTGCCTTCAATATCCAAGCCTGTTTTGGTGGAAAATATTTTTTACGATTTCGACAAAGCAACGCTCCGCCCCGAATCAAAAGAAGCCTTGGACGGATTGGTGGAACTGCTGAACGACAATCCCAACGTAACTATCGAATTATCAGCGCATACCGACCGCGTCGGCTCCGAAGAATACAATATCGGGCTGTCGCAGCGCCGCGCCCAGTCGGTGGTTGATTATCTTATAGCCTCCGGCATTGATAAAGAGCGGCTTACGGCAGTCGGATACGGCAAAACACAGCCAAAATCCGTGGCAAAATATATTGCCGACCATTTCGATTTTTTACCCGAAGGCCAAGTCCTTGACGAAGCCTTTATCTCGACGCTGAAACCCGCGCAGCAAGCCGTTGCCGACCAGATAAACCGCCGCACCGAATTTACGGTTTTGCGGACTGACTATGGGTTGAGGTAAAAATTTTTTCAAAAATTTTAACAAAAGTTTTAGGGATTTCACATTTTCAGTTGTCTTATTATTAATGGATGATAAGATTTTACAACGTTATATAGAAGGCTCCGCAACGCCGGAAGAAATCCTGAAAGTGGCCGAATGGCTCGAAGCCGGCGAGGCTAACATCCGGGAAATGACGGCTTTGCATAAACTGCACGACATCGCCGTCTGGAACGAGCCTTCGACCGAAGAAGAAGCGGAACAGCGCACGAACAGTCGCCCGCTCCTCCGCCGAATTGCCGTCGAAATGCTGAAAGTGGCGGCCGTAGTTGCCGCAGTCTGGCTCGGATTCCGGTTTTTCGGCGGTACGACAGACGCCGCAACCGGCTTCCAAACGCTGATTGTCCCCGCCGGACAGCGGGCGCAACTGATTTTGCCCGACAGTTCAAAAGTCTGGCTAAATTCAAAGAGCAAAATTGTATATCCCGTTGCGTTCAACAAGAATAACCGCAGCGTGGAACTCGACGGCGAGGCGTATTTCGACATTACTCCCGACAAAAATCATCCGTTTTTGGTAAAAACCCCAAAAATGGACATCCGCGTCCTCGGCACCGAATTTAACGTGATAGCCTATTCCTGCGGGCCGTCGTCGGAAGTGTCGCTGCTCCGCGGTTGCGTGGAACTCACTCCGGCAGGCTCCGGACAGATTTACACGATGAAGGAAAACGAGCGAATTCTGCTTCAAAACGAGCGGATTGTCTCGCAAAACAAGAGCGCAAAACCGGCCGAAAAGAAAAAACCAATAGAATTGGAAAAAATCCAGCCCGACAAGATAACAGTTTCAACCATAAAGAATTACGACTATTTTGAGTGGCGTAACGGAATTATCTGCTTCGACGACGAAACCCTCGAAGATATGCTCCGGAAATTGGAAATTTATTACGACGTGAAAATCTCTGCCCCCAACGCCCAATTTATGAAACGCAAATTTACCGGCAAATTCCGCTCCGGAAACGGGATAGAACACGTCTTGAAAGTTATCCGGCTGAACGAAAAATTTGATTACACTTTCGACGAAGAAAAAGATTCAATAACAATTAAATAACAAAAAAACAAAATGCCTATGGATAAAACACAAAAACAAGAAAACAAAAAGCCGGATTGATGTTCCAGCATCAATCCGGCCGGATGAAAAGGTCAATACCGACTTTGAGAACAAAAAACACCAGTATTAACAAATTCAATATGTAAAAGTATGAAAAATATTTGGAAAGAGAACAAACTTTCCCTAAAAAAAACAATTAAACAATTTTTGTTGATTATGAGACTTACTTTTTTGATGGTAATTCTTTGCGCAACCGGACTGTTTGCAGGCGATATGGCGTCGCAAATTACAAGAGTGTCTATTTCGGCAAACAACGTCCCGTTAAGAGGAGTAATATCCGAAATTGAAAAACAAACCGACTATCTTTTCGTTTACGACCAGAGCGAAGTCAATGTGAAACAGCAGGTTTCTGTTGAGGCCCGCGAAAAGACAGTTGCCGAAGTTCTTACCAACGTCCTGAAAAACACCGACATTATCTACGCTATGGAAGGCGAAAATATTATGCTGATGCGCAGGACTATCGACAATTCCGCTAACCAGCAACCCGTCCGCAAAATAAGCGGCACGGTGCTTGACGCTTCCGGCGAACCGCTTGTAGGCGCAAGCGTGGTTGAAAAAGGCACGAAAAACGGAACCTCGACCGATATTGACGGAAATTTTACGCTCACCGTAAATGACAATTCGGTTTTAGAAGTTTCTTACCTTGGATTTCTTACGAGCGAAATCGCAGTGGGAAACAAAAATTCGCTTCAAATAACATTGAGCGAAGACACGCAGGCTTTGGGCGAAGTTGTAGTAACCGCCCTCGGCATCAAGCGCGAAAAGAAAGCCCTCGGTTATGCCATCCAGGATGTTAAAGGCGACCGGCTGACCGAAAGCCGCGACGCAAACGTAGCAAACGCCCTTGCAGGTAAAATAGCAGGCGTACAAATCAGACAAAACGGCACCGGCATCGGCGGCTCAACCCGCATTACAATCCGTGGAAACAATACGATTGCCGGCAACAATCAGCCGCTTATTGTGGTGGACGGAGTGCCTATCGACAATTTTGCAAGTTCGCCCGACGATTACTGGGGAAACAGCCAGATTGACAAAGGCTCCGGACTTGGCGATATTGCTCCCGATAATATTGAAAGCATTTCAGTATTGAAAGGCCCTGCCGCTTCCGCTCTTTACGGTAGCCGCGCTGCCAACGGCGTATTTCTTGTAACAACCAAAAACGGTTCAGGAGCAAAAGGCAAAGGCGTAGGAATTTCTTTAAGTTCAAACCTTACGGTTGAAAACCCGATGCAGGTTCCCGAATTTCAGAATGAATACGGACAGGGAACCGGCGGCGTGTTCAACAACAATGTAACAGGCAGTTGGGGGCCGAAAATGGACGGCTCAGTTAAAGAAATGGCTTTGGGTTCATTCCCCTATTCAGCCCGCGACAACGATATTTACAAAGATTTCTTGCAAACAGGCTCAACCTGGACAAACAGCCTCGAACTGGCGAAAGCCACCGAAGATATGACTTTCAGGGCGGGAGTTACGCGCCTTGACAATCAATCCGTTGTTCCAAACAGTGGCCTCGACAGGACTTCCATCGACCTTCGCGCTACGGCAAAAATGGCGAAATGGCTGTCGGTTGACGTGAAAATAAACTATATCAATCAAAACACCAAAAACCGCATTTCCATTGCCCGCGACCCGAACAATATTTTTATGGACAACCTGTACCGCCCCCGCAGCGTCGCATTCTCGGATTATGCCGCTTATGAAGCGACTGACTGGAAACGCGCCGACGGCAAACCGGCCGCTTATGTATTAGACCACAATGCTGCTCCCGACAACGTTTTCTGGTCGGTTTACCGCAACCGGAACAGCGACAAACGCGACCGCTATATCGGAATGGCCGCACTCGATTTTACTTTGACAGACTGGTTAAGCCTTAAATTGCGTTCAGGTATGGATAACTATACTTTCCTCTACGATATGACCCGCGCAACCGGCAATCCGTATTGGGAATCGGAAGGTTCTTACCGCTTATACACAGAGCGTTTCAAAGAAATCAACTCCGACTTTTTGTTTACTGCCAAAAAAGACTGGGGACAATTCGGCGCTATCGCTACATTCGGAGGAAATATCAGAAAAGTGTCCAATACTTTGAGCAACGATTTTTCGGGAGCATTGGAAGTCCCTGATTTTTATTCTATCTCGGCAGGTAGAGAGCATTATGCGCAATTTAGCAGTTCGGAAAAACAGGTAAATTCTTTATACGGAACGCTTTCTCTGTCTTATGAAGGACAATATTATTTGGACTTGACAGGACGCAATGACTGGTCGTCAACTCTTTCAAAAGAAAACAACTCGTATTTCTATCCTTCGGTAGGAGCAAGTTGGGTATTTTCCGAAACTTTGAAGCGTGCAGGTATTGGAGCAGGCCCCCTGTCGTTCGGAAAACTCCGCGCTTCCTGGGCAAGAGTAGGAAACGATACCGACCCTTATCGGCTTATAAATACATATTCCTTGAATTACAATGTCAAGGAAGGAACGATGCAGGTTACGCGCGACGACTGGCGGGCAAATCCCAATCTGAAAAACGAAACCGTGCAGTCTATCGAAGCCGGTCTGGAAGTCCGCGCCTGGGACGACCGCGTAGGTCTTGACCTGTCGTGGTACAAGATGAACGCTTTCGACCAGATTTTGAAAGTCGCTTTGCCGCCTGCAACCGGCTACAAATACGATTTGATTAATGCCGGAAATATCCAGAATACCGGTTGGGAAGCGGCTTTGAACGCTACTCCGGTAAAAACCCGTAATTTAACTTGGGAAACCACCTTAAACTGGTCAACCAATAAAAACAAGGTTATTGAGTTGCGGGAAGGCTTGACAAGCCAGGATTTGAGCCTCGGAGCGCTGCCAATCTCTATTGTCGCCGAAGTGGGCGGTTCGTATGGCGATATTTACGGTACAGCCTATCTGCGCGACGATAATGGAAATAAAATCATCGACGCAAACGGCATCCCTGTAATGGCAACTGAAAGGAAAAAACTCGGCAACGCAATGCCCGACGGTATGCTTGGCTGGTCTAACACTTTCAATTACAAGAATATGTATTTGAGTTTCCTTATAGACCTGAATTACGGTGGAAGCATCTTTATGGGTTCAATAAATATGGGTACAAATGCCGGAACATTAGCAATGACCGCCGACCACCGCGACGGCGGCCTGATAGTGGAAGGCGTAAACCAGAGCGACGGGAAACCGAATACGACGGCTATTACCGCTCAACAGTATTGGACGGGAATAAACGGCATCAACGAAGAATTTCTGTACGATGCAACCAATGCGCGTTTCCGTGAATTGACCTTTGGTTACAACCTGCCCGCATCGCTGTTGAAGAACACTCCGTTTGCAGCAGTTAAGGCAAGTTTGGTAGCCCGCAATCTGTTTATGATTTACAGCAAAACCAAAGGTTTCGACCCCGAAGCAGGGTACAGCAGCGCAAGCAGCGCCCTTGGTGCGGAATATTGCTCAATGCCGACTATGCGCAGCATAGGTTTCAACATTAAAGTTACGTTCTAACCATTTAAAAAGTAGATAAAATATGAAAAATATAAAATTTTTAGCAATCTGTTTCTTCCTGTCCGGCGTTTTCTGTGCCTGTGGCGATTTTGGGGATATAAACGTAAACCCGAATTCCCCTGACAGCAGCGTCGATTATAACTTTCAGGAAGCGGCATTAGGCTCGATTTTCAGGACAAGCGTTCCGGCAATCGAGGGCGACGACGAGCAGCGCGTAAAATCGCTTATGGTAGATTTTTACGCCCAGATGTTGGACGGCGGCAATTTCGACACCCGTTATTATATTATGAACGACGACTGGAATGCGCGTATGTTCCGCCGCGTCCAGAACGGCATATCGAATATGAACCTCGTTTTGCGCGGTCTGGCCGAGCAGGAAGAATCGAAAATAGCATACTCGAAAGCGGTTGCCATTATCTGGCGCGTATGGACTGCTTCGGTGGGCGTGGACTGGTTCGGCCCGATTCCGTTTGCCAACTACGAAGGCGAAGTCGTGGAAAATCCTCCCTATCTATCTGTTCAAGAAATTTATACTCAATTCTTTACAGAACTTGATAAGGCAAACGCATTGCTGTTGTCCGAAAGCCCGAATCCTGTTTTCAACAATGAAAAATACGATATTATTTTCGGCAACGACAAGGAAAAATGGCGTAAATTCGGCAACTCGATTCATCTGCGTTTAGCCCTTCGCTTGTCGGAAGTTGATGCAGGAACCTGCAAAACCGAGGCTGCCAAAGCATTAGCAGCCGGCGTAATGGAAAGCGCGGCCGACAATGCAAAACTGCCTCCGAAAGCCGACGGCGGCTGGGGCGCAGACTACAACTACACGATGTTCCAGATTACCTGGGGCGGCCCTCTGAATATGACCACCTCGATGGAAAAACTGCTGACCGGAATCGGCGGAATGGATTTCCCGACAACTCTGACGAACAAACGCGGCGGAACTCCACTGTCGGCTGTTCATCCGGCAAAAGTTGACCCGCGCGGGCCTGTTATGTTCGACCCCGCTTTCGGCTCCAAGGAAAACGGCGTTTATTTGGCCGGCAGCGGCGACTGGAAAGGCCGTCCCGACGGATTGAACATTTCCAATCATGCCGAATTGAATCCTATCGAATATCAATCAACCAATTTCGCCGAACTTGGAATATTGTACAGCGGCAGTTCGCCTTACAAGAGCCGTCCTTACGATTTGTTCCTCTACGAGGAAATCTGCTTCCTGAAAGCGGAAGCGGCATTGAGAGGCTTCATTTCGGGCGACGCAAAAAGCCTGTATGAAGAAGGAGTGCGAGCCTCGTTTGCAACTTGGGGCGTATCATCGCAGGCCGACAATTATCTTTCTTCAACAGAAAAGAACCTTGCCGGGACAAGCGCGAAATACGACGACAATACGGGCGCGGGCAATACTCAACTCGAAAAAATCATAACCCAGAAGTATCTTGCCCTCTTCCCCGATATGTCGCAAGAAGCGTGGAACGACAAACGCCGTTTGAACCTTCCCCGCACCGATGTGGCATTAGACCGCTATACGGCTGTATGGCCGACGCAAAGTACCGACGTGAAGAATGTAGCCAACTACATCAAGCGCGTTCAGTATCCTAACAGCGAAATTCAGGGCAACGACGCCGAATACAAAAAAGGCTTGCAACTGCTTGGCGGAGCCGACCGCGTAGATACGAAAATCTGGTGGGATAAAGGCGTAAATTACTGCACCTCTGCAAATTAGAATATTTAAAAGCGTGAGCAAGGCGTTGCTTTAAGGAAAGAATTTTTTGCGGCGCCTTGCTTTTTTTGTGTTAAAAAATTCAGGATTTGCTTGTTTTTTCAAAAAATTATGTAATTTTGCCGTTGATAAAAAAGATAAAAATTAAAAATTTTAGAGTATGAAACAAATTTTTACATTGCTATTTTTTGTTGCGGGCAGCGTTTCAATGCTGTTTTCGCAAGTCAGGATGACGAAGGAAACTCACGGATTTGTATCCGGAATGAGCCATAATTGCGTAATGGTCGATTACCAGCAGCCCGGACAGGCCGGCAAAGGCCAAACATGGGATTTCAGCGCGGTAAAGGTTCAGGAAGACGTTGAACAGCAAAGTTTTTCGGAACTGAAAACCGATTTCGACGCAGGCAATATCAAGGCCGAGCGCAACGACGGATTCTCGTTCTACTTTCTCAATAACGAAAACGTAAATGAATATTGGGGATTCGACAACGGCTCCGTTTCGCTCCGATTGACGCAACCAATAGTGAAAACCCGCTATCCGCAAGAGTTTGGGACAAATTTCAACGGCAATTTTGCGGGCGTTGTAACTTATTCAAATGCTACGACAAGAGAGTTTTCCGGAAAATATTCGACCGAAGTTGACGGCGCAGGAACCCTGATTCTTCCGGGCAGCATCTCGTTGCAAACAATCCGCGTGAAAACTACCGTGGAATACGGCAACCTTTACGAAGTAAAATACCTCTGGTATTCGCAGAACGAAAGACTGCCGCTGTTCGTAACTTTCGAGGAATATACAGTCGGCGCCGACGGCACGAAAACGCCGGTGTTTACGCAGTCGAATATGAACGTAAATATCGACCGCAACCCGGGCAACGTTACCGGAATCGCAAATCTTGGCGGCAACTCTTACAAGATTTTGGAAAATCCGTTCAAGAGCGAAATCAGCCTCACGTACAGCCTTGCAGAACCGCAAAGCGTTACAATAGAACTGCTTTCGGCTTCGGGAGCAAAAATTGCTACTTTGGTATCCGACCCGCAGCAAAGCGGCAGCCACACGGTATCGAAAAACGTTTCAGCCCTCGCTCCGGCCGGAGTTTATCTGCTGAAACTGAAATTCGGCGACCGCACTTATACCGAAAAAGTAGTTAAAACTTATTGATAAACAAGCATAAACAGCCGGTTTTCATCAAAAAACTCGTTGGCTGTTTCGAGCAAAATGTCTGCCGTTAGCGCATCGATTTTTCGATAAACTTCCGGCAGACTTTCGTATTTCCCAAAGCGGAGAAAACTCTTGCCGAGCCGCAAAGCCAGATTTTCGTTGTTGTCGTTCGACACGCCCAACTGCCCTTTCCACTGCTTTATTGCGGCGTTGAACTGCATAGTCGTCAGGCGGTTGTCGCGGATTCGCTTTAATTCTTTATTAGTCAGGCTAATGCACCTGTTTTTCGATTCCTCGTCGCAGCCGAAATAGATGCTGAAAACTCCGGTATCGGTGAAGGTCGTCAGGCCGGATTCTACATTGTAAACAAGCCCGTTTTTCTCGCGCAGGCGGACGTTCAGGCGGCTGTTCATCCCCGGCCCGCCCAGAATATTGGTCAGCAGCGCCAGAGCGGTGCGTTTTTCGTCGAAAGCGGAGCAGGCCTCGCAGCCGATTATTACGTGCGTCTGATGAAGATTTTTTGTTACTATTGTCCGGCTTGCCTTTGCTATTGCGGGTTTTCGGCGGACTACGGGTTTCCCCGGCTTTCCGATTCCGGACATATACCGCTTCGCCATTCGCTCGATTTTTTCAAACGGGACATTTCCCAGCGAGAAAAAAATCATATTTTCGGGATAATAGTAATTATCCACAAAACTGCGGCAGACAGCGGAATTGAAGGTTTCGAGGCTCTTTGGAGTTCCCAAAATGGAATGGCCGAGGCCATTGCCTGCGAAAAGGACGTCCTCAAACTCGTCGAAAATCAGTTCCGAAGGCGTATCGAGGTAAGAATTTATTTCGTCGGCCACTACTTCGCGCTCTTTATCGAGTTCATTTTCAGGAAATTGTGAATTAAAAACAAGGTCGGACAAAAGTTCCATTGCCCGCTCGGCATTTTCGCAAAGCGCGATGGAATAGATGAAAGTTTCCTCTTTCGAGGTGTAAGCGTTCAGTTCGCCGCCCACATTTTCCATACGGTTGAGGATGTGCCAGGCCTTTCGTTTTTTAGTTCCCTTAAACAGAGTGTGTTCGACGAAATGCGCCAGACCTTCGCGGTTTTCGGCCTCGTCGCGCGTTCCGGCATTGACTGCAAAGCCGCAGTAGAAAACAGAAGACAGGGTTGGTAAATGGATGATTTTTAGCCCGTTATCTAATTCGGATGTTAAATATTGCATAAATTTTTGCGTTTTATTTGCGTACAAAAGTATAAAAAATGTATCTTTGTAGGACTAAAAAACGCACAAATGATTGAAAATTTGAAAGAAATTATAGAGAAGGAAATACTTGCAATCCGCAATATTCCGCTGACCGGGGCTTACGAAAAAGCCGTAGAATTGATAATCGAGCATGTTCATAACCGCGGCGGGACGCTGGTGTGCAGCGGGATGGGCAAAGCCGGACAAATTGCGTCGAATATTTCCACAACTTTTTGTTCTACCGGAACGCCCGCCTGCTTCCTTCATCCGAGCGAAGCGCAGCACGGCGATTTGGGCATTCTGCGCGAAAACGACCTGATGTTGCTGATTTCCAATTCCGGCAAAACCCGCGAAATTGTGGAGTTGATAACTCTGGCGCGGAATATGTACAGCGGCATCCGATTTATCGTGATTACCAGCAACGGCGGCAGCGAATTGGCCGCCGGCGCCGATGTTTGCCTGCTGACCGGGAATCCGCCCGAAGTCTGTCCCCTGGGCCTCACGCCCACCACTTCCACTACGGTAATGACCGTTATCGGCGACCTTTTGGTAGTAGAAACAATGAAAAGAATCAATTTTTCGGCCGCCGACTACGCAAAACGGCATCACGGCGGCTATCTCGGCGCCGTTTCTCGAAAACAGTGCGGAAAGTTGCAGGCATAGGGGAAAGCATTCTCGACGTCATTTTTCGGGACGGGCAACCGCAAAAAGCCGTTGTCGGAGGCTCTGTGCTTAATTGTATGATTTCGTTGAGCCGGAGCGGGATTCCGGCAATTTTCATTTCCGAACTCGGAAACGACCGCGTCGGTCGGCTGATGAAAAACTTTATGCAGGAAAACCGGCTGAATACCGACTATATCTATGTTTTCGACGAGGGCGCTTCGCCTGTATCGTTGGCATTTCTTGACAAAGACGGAAATGCCGAATATCAGTTTTTTACCGATTATCCCGAAAAACGTTTGCAAACAAAATTTCCTGTATTGGAAAGAGATTCTGTGCTGGTTCTCGGCTCATATTTTGCAGTTAATCCGAAATTGAGGCCGAGAGTCCGCGAACTACTTTTGCAAGCGCGTGAAAATAAGGCTATTATCTATTATGACATTAACTTCCGCAAGGCTCACGCGGCGGAAGCCGAAGCGCTTGCGCCCGTTTTCGCCGAAAACTTTGAGTTTGCCGATATAGTGCGCTGTTCCGACGAGGACTTGGCAATTATTGAAAAATACCTCAAACCGAACTGCAAAAATTTTATCCTTACCTGCGGGAAAAATCCAATTTCGTTGTGGACTCCGCATATAACGAAGGAATACGCAGTCGAGCCGGTTGAGCCGGTCAGCACAATCGGCGCCGGCGACAACTTCAATGCCGGAATCGTTTACGGCATTTTCAGGGAAAATATCGGCCGCGAGGCGCTTGACAACTTGCCCGAACCGCTCTGGGACAAACTGATAGAGTATGGAAAACGCTTTGCAACAGCAGTTTGCCTGTCAGAAGAAAATTATATTTCTTATTAATCCTCTTTTTTTTCTACATCATCATTTTTTGAGGTCGTTTTGTTTTGCATTTTGACGCTTTCAAAAATTAATGTCGTCAAATCGGGAAAGAAATTTTGACAAAATACGCCAAATGACAAATTTAAGTCAAAAAATGATTTTTAAGATTAATTATTATGCGTAGATTTGCAAAATTTATTTTGAGCATTATAATTGATAACTAATTAACATCATTAAACAACAATCTGATGGAATATAAACATTTTTTATTAGGCGCCTTTATTTTCTTTTCCATTTCGCAGTCAGACTTTGCCCAAGTAATGATTGGAAGAAATTCATCGCCTGACCCTGCGGCTATTCTCGAACTTTCTTCGACGGATAGAGGACTGCTCCTGCCGCGAATTCATCTTACCGATTTGCACGCCG
The DNA here is from genome assembly GCA_031272085.1 of Dysgonamonadaceae bacterium. GTDB lineage: Bacteria > Bacteroidota > Bacteroidia > Bacteroidales > Azobacteroidaceae > Azobacteroides. Next base: position 31,051 of record JAISUN010000040.1, read on the forward strand.
ATTTGGACGGCAATGCCAACACCCCGCAGCCTGCCGGCTTGGTAATTTACAATACAGGCCCGACTTATACATCCGGCCTGTATATCTGGAACGGCGAAGAATGGCGGGTTTTTGAAGAGGCGACGGCAGTGAATGCCGAAATCGAGAGTCTAATGCCCGGTTCGGCAATTCTCGAACCCTCCCGCTTTGTTATGGGCGAGGAATTTCACGGCATTATGCGTTTGCCTTACCAGGGCGGCAACGGCGGTATTTATCTCGGCGGGCAAACTTTTCAATCGTCAAACAATACCGGACTTACCGCCAAACTGAAAAGCGGCAAACTCGAATACGGCACCGGCTATCTCTCGTTTGAAGTTGACGGAACGCCTTCGGCAACATCGCCTGTCAGCGCAACTTTCAATATTTCGGCGCTTGGAAAAACCGCAGAGGTAACTGTCGGCGACCAGGAAAGCGCAAGCATCATTACCACCTCTACGGTCGGGCCGGTGCATACTACTAACGATAATGGAGCAACAGGCTTTCACAGAACGCTGAAAACGCCCGACGGACGGTTTTCTGTCCGCCTATTTGTTCCTGACTTCAATACATATAGCGACGGCGACTGTTACTACGAAAATGCAGATGTTCAAATAAGAACTCATATTCAAGGAGGAACAACTATCAGTTATTCGTGTATGATAGGATATACCGGCGGCGCTACCGGCTCTTCTGCCTGTACGTTCAACATTCCTACTGCGAATGACTGGTACGGCACTTCCGGCGCATCGGGAAACTCTGTTTCTTCCGTAAAAGTGTCGTCATCCAACAAAAATGCCGCTTGGGGCGACCGAAATGTTTTCTATCTCTATATGCCGGAATTGCGCAGATACACTTGGACTACAACCGACAATGACGATAAAACAATGTATGTACTTGATTTCACGATGAAGGCCCCTACCGGGACCGCCCGCGCAGATAATATCAATCAGACGATGATTTATCTTCAAATCCAGCAAATTGAGGCTAATAATTGAGTTGGCATTGACTGATATAAAGCGTAGGGGCGTATTGAAATACGCCCCTACGCTTTTTTATTTCCTATCAATCAGCCGATTAAGTTTTTTTAACACTATTTTCACTCAAAAAACTTTTTTTGTTTAAAAAGTTTTCATTTACTTTGCACCCTCAAAATAAAATATTTTAAAACATCATTTGTCTTTATATAAAGACAGAGAACAAATTTTAATGGAATTAAGAGATAGAATAATCGAAAACGCATCTGCGCTGTTCTTCCGAAACGGAATAAAGAGTATGACTATGTCGGATATAGCCGCCGAAACGGGCATATCGAAACGCACGCTGTACGAAATCTTCCGCGACAAGGACGAACTGCTCGAAGCCTGCATCAAGAATCACATCTGCAAAAACGACTGCGAAATAGCGAAAATCATCGAAAAAGACGAGGACGTTATCGTTACCCTGATGCGCTTCCACTCGATACAACTTTCGACGAGGTGGTCGGTAGGCCGCTCGATAATCAACGACCTGCGCCGCTACCACCGCGACTTGTATAACACGATTGAAGCCCGGCAAAACGAGAAAATTCTGACTTTTATTCCGTTATTTGAAAAGGGCGTCGAACAGGGGCTTATCCGCGACGATACGCCGTTTGAAATCCTTTTGTGGCTGCTCAACAGGCAGTTGCGGACGCTGATGGACGACGAGAAAATCCCCAGCCATCGCTATTCGCTTACCGACTGTCTGGGCGCGATGACGCTCAATTTCATCCGCGGGATGGCCACTCCGCTCGGCGTAAAACGAATTGACGAATTAATTGAAAAGGAAAAGGAAATAACAAAAAATAAATAAATTAAGGTAATATGAGATTGTTTTCAAAATTGAAAGCAGGCATTGCAACTGCGGCAATACTGATTTCTATTAGCGTAATGGCGCAGGATGGCGCTCAACCGGTACGCATCACGCTCGACGATGCGCTGCGTATCGCGCTGAACGAAAATCCAACCATAAAAATTGCCGATATGGAACTACAACGCGTGGACTATTCCCAAAAAAGCGCGTGGTATGCCTTGATTCCCAACGTGGAAGGGTCGGCGCAGTATTCTAAATATCTGAAACCGGCTACTATGGCTCTGGCAGGAATGGTTATCGAATTGCCGACCGACTTCAACGCTACGGCTTCGTTAAACGCTTCGCTGCCGCTGTTCGCCCCGGCGCTGTGGCACTCGATAAAGATGACAACGCTGGATATGCAGAGCGCGGTAGAAAAAGCAAAAGCCTCGAAAATCGACTTGTGCAACGAGGTTACGAAAGCCTATTACAACGTACTTGTAGCGCAGGATTCGTACAAAACCCTGCAAGACGGCTACGATTTGGCAAAAAAGAATCAGGAAACGGCGAAAAAAGGCTACGATGTGGGAGTTGTGGCCGCCTACGACCATCTTTCGGCCGAAGTGCAGGTAAAAAATTTGGAGCCGACGCTTTTGCAGGCCGAAAACGGAATTGAGCAGGCAAAAATGTACCTGAAAGTGCTTGTCGGAATCGACGCCGCACAGCCGATAGAGGTTACAAACACGCTTGCCGACTTTGAATCGGGCATTGTGGAAGTTGCGACGCTCGACGACCTCGCGCTCGAAAACAATACCGACCTCCGCCAACTCGATATTCAAAAACAGCAACTCGACCGTTCGCTGCTACTGCAACGCTCGCAACGGATGCCGACTTTGGCCGCTTTCGCGCAGTATTCTTATGCCGGAACGGGCAACAAAGCGGGAATGAGTTTCTTTACGCAGCAATATCAACCCGCTTCAACAGAATGGTTTAGCCAGGGCTTGATAGGCGGACTTCAATTAAGCGTGCCGATTACCTCCATTTTCACGCTTTCGGCAAAAGAAAAGCAGTTGAAAATCCAGAGCAACGAATTGCTTTTGCAACGCAGTTACGCCAAAGACGGACTGCGCGTGCAGGCGGTTTCGGCGCTCAACAATATGAACAAAGCCGTCCGGCAGGTCAGCGCCGCCAAACAGAGCGTAGAACTGTCGGATACCGCATATTTCATCGCCTCGAAACGCTACGAAAACGGCACCGGAACTATTCTGGAACTGCAAAATTCCTCGCTCGCCCTTACGCAGGCTCATCTGTCGTATCATCAGGCAATAGCCGACTATCTGAACGCAAAGGCCGATTTGGACAAGATTCTTGGCGTAGAGCCGAAAGATTTTTATAATAAGTGATTTTTACAACAATTTCGATAAATAACAAAAACAAACATAGATTATGAAACAAAACATCGTATTCAGATTTTTGCCTCTCGTGTGTATGGCAGCCCTGCTTTCCTGCAAGAAGGAAGCGGATACTGCCGCTGAAACAAAAGTCGGCGTGAAAACGACCGTCGCCACGCTGCAAACGGTCGATAACACCGCAACTTACACGGCCAACATCAAGGCCGACGTGATAAACCAGATTACGCCCGCAGTGCCGGGACGCATAGTGAAAATTTACGTCGAAGTAGGCGACCGCGTGAGCCGCGGACAGTTGCTCGTTCAGATGGAAACCTCTTCCCTGCAACAGCAAACAACCCAGTTGGCCAATTTGGAAAAAGATTATGCGCGTTACAGCGAACTTTTGGCCGTTGGCGGAATTGCCCAACAGCAGGTTGACCAGGTAAAAACGCAAATCGACGTTCTGAAAGCGGCAATCAAAAACTTGCAGGACAATACCCAACTCCGCAGCCCCATTTCGGGCGTGGTTACGGCAAGGAATTACGATAACGGCGATGTTTTCGGCCAGCAGCCGATAGTTACCATTCAGCAGTTAAGCCCGCTGAAAGCGCTGATTAACGTGTCGGAATCGCTGTTTTCAAAAATAAAAACCGGACTGCCGGTGGATATCGACCTCGACGTTTATCCCGACGAAAAATTTACCGGAACCGTTTCGCTGATTTATCCGACTATCGACGCAAATACTCATACTTTCGGCGTGGAAGTCGCTGTAAATAACCGCGATATGAAAGTCCGTCCCGGAATGTTCGGCCGCGTAACCCTCAATCTCGGAACCCGCGAAAGCATTCTGGTTCCCGACATTGCAGTACAGAAACAGGCCGGCTCCAACGACAAATACGTATATACCGTTGTGGACGACAGCATTGCCAAATACAACAAGGTAGAACTTGGCGCCCGCCTCGGCGATTTGTACGAAATCACGTCGGGAATCAGCGCAGGCGACATTGTCGTTACCGCAGGCCAAACCCGTTTGATTGACGGAAGCAAGGTTGAAACAGTAAAAGAATAAAGAATAATAGAAAAATAGAAATATGACTATTTATGAAACCGCGGTAAAAAGGCCGGTTATGACGGCTCTGATATTCGTAGCAGTAGCCATTATCGGGTTATATTCGCTTACGAGGCTGCCTATCGACCTTTTCCCGAAAATAGAAACAAACCAGATTTCCGTAATCACAGCATACGCGGGCGCTAACGCCGACGACATCGAAACCAACGTTACCCGCCCTATGGAAGACGCTCTGAACTCGGTGGAAAATCTGAAAAAAATAACTTCCCAGTCGCGGGACAATATGTCGATAGTAGTTCTGGAATTTGAATACGGAACCGACATAAACCAGGCGACAAACGACGTGCGCGACAAGATTGATATGGTCAAATCGTCGCTGCCCGACGAGGTCAGCAACCCGATTATATTCAAATTCAGTATGGATATGATTCCGGTTGTGATTTATTCGGCAACCGCTACCGAAAGCGTAAATGCGCTTTACAAAATCCTCGACGACAAGGTTGCCAACCCCCTGAACCGCATCGAAGGCGTGGGCGCGGTATCCATTTCGGGCGCTCCGCAACGGCAGGTGCTTGTGAATGTAACTCCGCAGAAATTAGAGGCTTATAACCTTACTGTCGAACAGATTTCATCGGCCATTCAGAGCGAGAACCTGAACGTTCCGGCCGGAACGTTCGACGTTGGAACTTCAACTTACGCTCTGCGCGTGGAAGGCGAATTTAAGGCCAGCGAACAGTTGAACAAAATCATTGTAGGCAGTTATCAGGGACGGAATATCTATCTGAAAGACGTTGCCTTTGTCAATGATACAATTCAGACCCGGGTTCAGGAATCGTACACCAACGAAAAGAAGGGCGCAATGATTGTCGTCCAGAAGCAGTCGGGTTCAAATACGGTTCAGATTGCCGAAAAAGTGAACAAATTGATGCCGGAATTGCAGAAAACCCTGCCTCCCGACATCAAAATGTCGATGATTATGGACTCGTCCGACTTTATCCAGAAATCTATCGACTCGCTTACCGAAACCATTCTGTTGGCAGGCGTTTTCGTGATTCTCGTCGTGATGTTTTTCCTCGGACGCTGGCGGGCTACGGTCATCATCATTTTAGCAATCCCGATTTCGCTTATCGCCTCGTTTATCTACCTTATGGCGACGGGCAGCACGCTGAACATCATTTCGCTTTCGTCGCTGACCATCGCAATCGGGCTGGTGGTGGACGACGCTATTGTGGTGCTTGAAAATATTACAAAACATATCGAGCGTGGCGCTACGCCGAAAGAAGCGGCCGTTTATGCTACCAACGAGGTGGGCGTGGCGGTTATCGCATCGACGCTGACAATTCTCGCCGTTTTCTTCCCGCTCACGATGACTACCGGATTGGAAGGCGTGATGTTCGGCGAACTCGGCTGGATGGTAACTATAATGGTAACAGTTTCGCTGATAGTGGCTCTTTCGCTTACGCCTATGCTCTGTTCGCAAATGTTGCGGCTGACTAATACGCAGGGCAAGTTTTTCGACCGTCTGCACGCTCCGATTCGCCGTTTCCTCGACAAATTGGATAATTTCTATTCGGGACTTGTGAACCTTTGCGTCCGCAACCGCTGGAAAACGCTGTTAGCCTGCTTTACGCTGTTCGCCGTGATAATAATTCCTTCGATATTTTTTGTAAAGTTCGACTTTATGTCGTCTTCGGACAACAGTATGATTACCGCTTCGGTTTATCTGCCGGCCGGCACCAGAATGGAAGTTGCCCGCGCAACGGCTTTTGAAATCGACAGCATCGTGAAAGCAAAATATCCCGAAGTCAAAACACGCGCATTTTCCGTAGGACAAGCCGACGAAAACAACACTTTCGCCGCCCTGCAAAGCAACGGAACAAACCTGATTTCCTACCGCTTCCGCTGCGTCGAACCCGAAGAACGCAAACGCACTATCTACGATATTGCCGACGAAATACGCAAGGACCTTAACGCTATGCCGGAAATTTACAAGTTTACCGTAGTCCCCGGCGGTAGCGGCGGTATGATGGGAACCGGCGCAAGTACGGTTGATGTGGAAATTTACGGTTACGACCTCGCTCTGACCGACCGAATCGCCGCCCAGTTGAAGGAAAAATTAGCCTCCGTAAAAGGCTTGCGCGACCTGACAATAACACGTCAGGATTACCGAACCGAATATCAGGTTGAGTTCGACCGCGAAAAACTCGCCGAAAACGGCTTGACATTAGCCACCGCTGCAACTTTTGTCCGTAACCGCATCAGCGGCGCCTATACCTCGAAATACCGCGAAGACGGCGATGAATACGACATCATTGTCCGCTACGACGAGGCGAACCGCAGTTCGATAGAAGATATTGAAAATATTACGGTTTACAATTCTGCGGGCGCTGCCGTAAAAATCAAGGAACTGGGCAAGGTTGTGGAAAAAACTTCGCTGCCGCAAATCGACCGCCAGAACCGCGAACGCATCAATACCGTCAGCGGCTCGCTGTACAAGGCCTCGTTGAGCGACGTTGTTGCGGGCGTCAACAAGGTAATAGCCGAAATGCGGGCCGACGGCAGTATCCCTTCCGAAATAGGCATCCAACTGGGCGGAACGGTTGAAGACCAGGAAGATACCAATAGCGGAATGGGGCTGTTGATGCTGCTTTGCGTACTCTTGGTTTATATCGTAATGGCCGCCCAGTTCGAATCGCTAACCTATCCGTTTATCATCGTGCTTTCGCTGACCTTCGGCATAGCGGGCGTTTTCCTAGCCCTGATGCTGACCGGCACTTCCGTCAGCCTGATGGTGCTTGTCGGTATGGTAATGCTAATCGGTATTGTGGTTAAAAACGGAATCGTGTTCATCGACTACGCCAACCTGAACCGAGAGCGCGGAATGTCGATTGACAAGGCGGTTATCGCGGCCGGGAAATCCCGTTTGCGCCCGATTCTGATGACCACCGCAACCACGGTTTTGGGTATGATACCTATGGCTATTCCCCGCGGTTCGGGTTCCGAACTCTGGCAGCCGCTCGGCATCTCGGTTGTAGGCGGATTGACGCTTTCCACCATTCTTACCCTGCTCTACGTGCCGGCTCTCTACTCGATTTTCGGCGCCAACGGCGTGAGAAGGGCAAGAAAAACGCATAAAAACCAATTAAATAAAACAAAATGAAAGCAGTATTTATTCCCTATAATCAGGCCTTTAAAGACCGTTTGATTGAGATGTTCGACAAAATGAGTTTCCGCGGATTCACGCTCTGGGAGCAGGTTCAGGGTCGCGGCGGCAAAACTGGCGAACCGCATTACGGCAACCACGCATGGCCGACGATGAACTCGGCTTTCTTCCTCGCCGTCCCCGACGACAAGGTTGAGGGCCTGCTTCAACGGCTTCGCGAACTCGACGAAGCGCACGAACAACAAGGCCTCCACGCTTTTGTGTGGAATATCGAAACTTCGATTTAAAACACCGTTTCGACGTAAAATCTGCCCGATGGTAATGCTTGTCGGGCAGATTTTTGTTTTAATTTTTTATAATTTTTATAAACGTTTTTATTCATGTTTTTAGGGGGACTGCTCCGGTTTCGGGGCGGTCCTCTGTGTTTTTTGCGGCATACTAAAGAAAAGCCTTTGCGCCGGGATAACGTTTATAGCATTATAAATCAGCCATTTGGCCATATTTTCTTAAAATTTGTCATTGCTAAAAAAGCAAAAAAAATCAAAAAAAAGCCAAATCTTTGCCGTTTTCTCAATCGGAATGATTAATTTTGTGGCTGAAACCGAAAAAATATATCTGATTTTATGAAAACATTAGAACAAATACTTGCAAAAAAACTGCTAAAAATTCACGCAGTAAAGTTACAGCCGGCAAACCCGTTTATCTGGGCTTCGGGATGGAAATCCCCAATCTACTGCGACAACAGGAAAACTCTGTCGTATCCGTCGATACGCAACTTCATAAAACTGCAATTAGCCCGCACAATAGTTGAGCGCTACGAAAACGCGACAGCCGTTGCAGGCGTTGCAACCGGAGCAATAGCCCAGGGCGCATTGGTGGCCGAAGAACTGAATTTGCCCTTCGTCTATGTCCGCTCCGAGCCGAAAGACCACGGATTGGAAAACCTCATCGAGGGCGACCTGAAACCCGGCTCGAAAGTTGTGGTAATCGAAGACCTGATTTCGACCGGCAGCAGCAGCCTGAAAGCGGTGGAGGCCATCCGCAATGCCGGATGTGACGTGGCAGGAATGATAGCCATTTTCACCTACGGATTTCCCGTTGCAACAGAGCGTTTTAAGGAAGCCAAAGTGAAACTGACCACGCTCTGCGACTACGATTCCATCCTCGACGAGGCTCTGAAAACCGATTATATTGACGAATCGGAAATAAAAACGCTTCAAGAATGGAGGAAAAATCCCGATAAATGGTCGCCAAAATAAACTTAAAACCAATAAAATGACAGAATTTACCAGCGACATAAAAACAGTGCCTTACAGTCAGGAAAAAGTGTTTGCCACGCTTTCCGACCTCAATAACCTCGAAAAATTCAGGGCGCAAATCCCCGCAGACAAGATTTCCGATTTTGAATTTGACAGCGATTACTGCTCGTTTACAGTAAATCCGGTCGGCAAGATAGGATTTCGCGTCGTGGAGCGCGAACCCTCAAAAACCATAAAATTTGCGGGCGAAAAACTGCCTGTAAACCTGAATATGTGGATACAACTGAAAGAAGCCGCCCCCAACGATACGCGGATGAAACTCACTGTCCGCGCCGAACTCAATCCTTTTATCAAAGGAATGGTTTCAAAACCCTTGCAGGAGGGCGTCAACAAGATTGCCGACGTGCTGGCGGCGATTCCTTACGGGGAGGCATTATGAAACTCTGGCAAAAAAACATAAACGTAGATGCCGACGTAGAACGCTTTACCGTCGGCCGCGACCGCGAAATGGATTTGTACCTCGCGCCTTACGACGTGCTTGGCTCGATGGCTCACATCACAATGCTCGAAAGCGTAGGGCTGCTTGCAAAAGACGAACTCGAAGCCCTGTTGCGGGAATTGAGGGAAATCTATAAAACGGCAATCGAAGGAAAATTTGTGATTGAAGAAGGCGTGGAAGACGTCCACTCGCAGGTGGAAATGATTCTCACACAGCGGCTTGGCGATGTGGGCAAAAAAATCCACAGCGGACGCTCGCGCAACGACCAGGTACTGCTCGACCTAAAACTTTTTACCCGCGCCGAAATACGGCTGTTAGCCGAAGAAGTATCGGCTTTGGCCGACATACTCCTCGCCCAGAGCGAACGTTACAAATCGGTTTTGATGCCGGGATACACGCACCTGCAAATAGCGATGCCGTCCTCGTTCGGCCTCTGGTTCGGCGCTTATGCCGAAAGCCTGACCGACGACCTGCAACTGCTGCTCGCAGCCTACCGCGTCGCCAACCGGAACCCGCTCGGCTCGGCTGCCGGCTACGGTTCGTCCTTCCCGCTGAACCGGCAGATGACTACCGACCTTCTCGGCTTCGATTCAATGAATTACAATGTCGTTTATGCCCAGATGTGCCGCGGAAAATTGGAGCGTACCGCAGGTTTTGCCCTCGCCGGAATAGCCGCCACGCTCTCGAAACTCGCTTTCGACGCTTGCCTGTTCAACAGCCAGAACTTCGGATTTATCACGCTTCCGCCGGAATTTACCACCGGTTCGAGCATTATGCCCCACAAGAAAAACCCCGATGTTTTTGAATTGACGCGGGCAAAATGCAACCTCATCCAGAGTATTCCGCAACAGATAACTCTGATAACCAACAATTTACCGTCGGGATATTTCCGCGACCTGCAAATTACAAAAGAAATTTTCCTGCCATCATTCGAACAGTTGCGCGACTGCCTGCGGATGACCGGCCTGATGCTGCGTTCGGTTAAGGTAAACGAGGCGATTCTCGACGACCCTAAATATTCGCCGATTTTCAGCGTCGAGAGAGTTAATGAACTTGTCATCCAGGGCGTTCCTTTCCGCGACGCTTACCGGCAGGTCGGCCTCGAAATTGAAGATGGAACGTTTACGGCCGATAAAACGGTCAATCACACGCACGAAGGCAGCATCGGAAACCTCTGCAACGACCGCATTTCAGCCTTGCGCGGCGAAATTTTAGCCGCTTTCAATTTCAACAAGGTTTTGGACGCCGAAAAACGATTGCTCGGCGAAGCATAATCTTCCGTAATATGAAGATAATAAGCATTTTATTAATCTTTATAGGGCTGCTTACCGTACAAATTCCGGCCTCGGCGCAGGTAAAAGTCGGCGCGGAATCGACAGAAGAATATTTTCCCCTGCTGAAAGGAAAACGGATAGGCGTATTCTCAAATCAGACAGGCATTGTAAACGGCGTTCACACAGTCGATTTGCTTAAAATGGCGGGCTTCGATATTACCATAATTTTCTCGCCTGAACACGGTTTTCGGGGCGAGGCCGACGCAGGCGAATTGGTCGGCGACGAAATCGACGCTCGCGCCAAAATTCCCGTTTTTTCGCTCTACAAGGCCAAAGGCGGCGAGCCTGACAGCGCAACTCTCGCGAAGATTGACGTTTTAGTTATTGATATTCAGGATGTTGGCCTGCGGTTTTATACTTATTATATTTCGATGTTCAAATTGATGAATGTCTGCGCTGCGGCGGATATTCCGGTGGTTTTGCTCGACCGTCCGAACCCCAACGGTTTTTATGTTGACGGCCCGATTTTGGATATGAAATACAAGTCGGGAGTGGGTTATTTGCCGATTCCGGCCGTTCACGGAATGACTTTGGGCGAACTTGCGCTGATGATTAACGGCGAACGCTGGCTGCCTCGAAAGCGCGTCTGCAAATTAACGGTAATTAAGTGTAAAAATTACACTCATTCGGCATTTTACGATTTGCCGGTACCGCCTTCGCCCAATTTGCCGAATATGAAATCGGTTTATCTTTATCCTTCGACCTGCCTTTTTGAAGGCACTGTCGTTAGCCTCGGACGCGGTACTGATGCGCCTTTTCAGGTTTACGGACATCCTAAAATGAGCGATTGCAATTTTTCGTTTATCCCCCGAAGCCTGCCGGGAGCCAAAAATCCGCCATTGCTGAATCAGCGTTGTTATGGCGTTGATTTGCGCGAAGTTGCGAACGAAAAAATTCGCCGCGACGGCTTGAATTTGGAATATCTGATTGACGCTTACCGCCGCCTGAAAATGGGCGATAAATTTTTTACGCCGTTTTTTGAGAAATTAATCGGGGTTGATTACGTGCGGAAAATGATTGAAGAAGACCGTTCGGCAGCCGAAATCCGCGCAATGTGGAAAGACGATGTTGCGAAATTCAAATCTCAACGAAAACCTTACTTGCTTTATGAAGATTAGACTTCCGCAAGCCTTTATTGAGCGCACGCGCCCTTTGCTCGGCGATGATTTTCCCGCTTTTGAAGCGGCTTTGGAGCAGGAAAGTCCGGTCAGCATCCGCCTTAATCCGCGAAAATTTGCTCCTTCGGAAATTCTTGGTTCTCAATTTCCGATTCCCGATTTGGAGCCGGTTTTGTGGGCGAGTGATGCGTTTTATCTGCCGTCGCGGCCGGTTTTTACGCTCGACCCGCTGTTTCACGCCGGCTGTTATTACGTTCAGGAAGCCTCGTCGATGTTTTTGGAACATTTTGTAAATCAATATATTACAGAGCCGGTAACAGCGCTTGACCTTTGCGCCGCTCCGGGCGGGAAAGCCTCTCAACTCTCGTCGCTGTTGCCCGAAGGCAGCCTGCTTGTCGCGAATGAAGTTATCCGTTCCAGAGCGCCGATTTTGGCCGAAAACCTGATAAAATGGGGCAATCCGAATACCGTTGTTACAAATTGCGACCCTGCTCAAATTGGCAAAAACCGCGACCTTTTCGACATGATTGTCTGCGATTTGCCCTGTTCGGGCGAAGGCCTGTTCCGGAAAGACCCGAAAGCGGTAAACGAGTGGTCGGTTGATAACGTCAAACTCTGTGCTGAACGGCAATTCCGCATTGTTGCCGACATTTTTCCCGCCCTGAAAGCGGGCGGAATTTTGATTTACAGCACCTGCACCTACAACCGCGAAGAAAATGAAGAAAACGTAGCCCGGATTTGCGGCGAACTTGGAGCGGAAATGCTCGAAAATCCCCGGCGTTTCTGGCCTCACAAAACAAAAGGAGAAGGATTTTTTATTGCCGGAATACGGAAAAACGGCGAAGAAAATTCCGCTGTCCGCCCGAATTTTAAGAATTTAAAAGTGATTTTCGACGGCAGGGAAATTCTGAAAAATCAGGGAAAAGAAATTCAGCCGAACCACGCTCTGGCAATGTCGGTCGAATTGCCTGAAAATGCTTTCCCACGCTGGGATTTAGACCTTCCGACAGCCCTTAATTATCTGCGCCGAGAAGCCTTGCGCGACATTCCACAATCACTTCCAAAGGGCTATATTATAGTTACTTACAAAAATCGACCTTTAGGATTTGTGAAAAATATCGGCAGCCGCGCCAACAATTTGTATCCTCAGGAATGGAAAATCAGGATGAGGTAATCATTTTCATTTGCCGTTTTGTCCGTTTTATCCGCCTCTTTATCCATTTTAACCGCAAAATATAAGCATTTTTTATTTTTTATAGTATTTTTGCAAAAAAAGTTTAATTTTGCAAAATGACAAATAAAGCGCAAAATACATTGTTGAGTGTAAAGACGGCATTTCTACTGGCTGTGAGCATAAGTTTGCTGATGAACCTGCTGTTCCTGACAATGCACTTCTACGGACGGCCGCCGATTCGTGAAGACAGCCCGATGGGACACGTTTTCAGACTCAACTTCACGCTGATACGCATTTTTACTACTTTTTTGATTGCATTCCTGCTCTACATCCTTAATTTCAGCCTTATAAAAAGCAAATTATCTTCGCAAAAGTGGGGAAAAGTCTGGTTTATCCTTATCCTGATTGCTGCTACGACGGTGTTAAGCGTGGGCTGTTCGATGTTTCAGCAGCCTTTCGACCGCTTTGCCAAAGATTCACACGCCTTCATTTTCGGCGGATTTATGCGCGACTTCACGATTAGCGCTATGGTTACGCTGTCTGCTCTGCTGATGTCTATTTCCGAAAAACAGCAAAAAATGGTGCTGGAAAACGAAATCCTGAAAGCCGAAAATATGAAAACCCGCTTTATGGCGCTGAAAAACCAGGTGGACCCGCATTTCCTGTTCAATTCGCTGAATACGCTCGGTTCGCTTATAAACACCGACACCGCAAAGGCCAACCAGTATTTGCAGCAACTGTCGTTTGTGTTTCGCTATACGCTTCAAAATAAGGAAGTTCTGACGCTCGAAGAAGAAATGAAATACACGATGGCCTATTCTCATCTGATGCAGATTCGCTATGGCGACAACCTGAAATTTGTGGATGAGGTTGACAGGAAATATTATCCTTATTCCATAATCTCGATAAGCCTGCAAACGCTGGTCGAGAACGCGATTAAGCACAATGTGGTAAGCAGTCGCCAGCCGATGACGATAGTTTTCACGACCACCGAAAATGCGACAATCAAGGTGTCGAATCCCATTCAGCCCAAAAAAGAGCCTGAAATCGGCGAAAGCATCGGCCTCGCCAACCTTGCCGAGCGTTACCGCCTGCTGTGGAACCGCGAAATCTCAATCCGCAACGCAAACGGCATTTTTGAAGTAGAAATTCCATTAATCGAATGAAAGCAATAATCATAGAAGACGAAATTGTGGCGGCGCAGGCTTTGCAGACGCTGATTGCGGAAGTCGCTCCGGATATGGAAATTATAGCCGTTTTGCAGTCGATAGACGAGAGCGTGGAATGGTTTCAATCCGGCTCCCAGCCCGACCTTGCGTTTTTAGATATTCATTTGGCCGACGGCTCGGCTTTCACGATTTTTGAGAAAGTTACGGTAAACTGCCCGATAATTTTCACTACCGCCTACGACGAATATGCGCTTAAAGCATTTGAAATCAACAGCATAGACTACCTTCTAAAACCGATTGACCGGAAAGCTCTCGAACGGGCAATAAAAAAATTCCGCAATTTTTCGTTCCAGCAGGATAATTATAACGAGTTGATGAACAAATTGTTAGCGAGCGTCCGCCAGTCGCCGGTTGCCTATAAATCCTATTTTTTGGTTCCGGTAAAGGACAAACTTATTCCGCTGCCGGTAGAGCAAATTGCCTGTATTTACATTGATTCACAGCACGTTAAGGCTCTTACTTCCGGAGGTCAGGTTTATTTTCTCGACCGCGTTTTAGACGATTTGATGCTGCAACTCGACCCTTCGCAGTTTTACCGCGCCAATCGGCAGTACATTATCGCCCGTCGCGCCGTGAAAGACGTTTCCCTCTGGTTTGGTGGCAAACTCTCTGCTAATCTTACAGTTACAACTCCCGAGCGGATAATTGTCAGCAAGGCGCGTGCCGGAGAATTTAAGAAGTGGTTGGCCGGGTAAAATTGGATAAATATCATGTTACAGATTACTATTTGCAACAAATAGATTAGAGGGCTTCCTGCCAAAATCCGCCCGCCTCACCCGCAATTTTTACCGTTTCAGCGTTTTTCCTTTATCCGGAAAAGCCATTATGCCCTAACTTTGGCCGAAAATAACTGAACGAAATAATGTCAAAAACAAAACGAACTTTATTGGTATTTCTCTTTTTTGCCGGATTCACCGCCTTCGGCGCGATGGCTCAAACCGGCGACACGACCTTAGTCAGGGAAAAATATTTCGGCCGTCCGCTGCCAAAAGTGCTTGACGACTTTCAAACAAAGTACGGCTTGCCGCTGAAATACGATTCAGCCCTCGTAGCCAACTATACCTTCGACTGGGTTTATTTGGGAACGCCTCCAAAACTCGCTTTTGAAGCCATTTTCAGGGTAATAGACGACCTCGCCTATTACACCGACGACAACGGGTATTACTGCATCGTCCTGAAAAAAAACCTTCCCAAAAACCGCACCAACCTCGAAAACCGGCATTACGCAGGCGAGGCTTCGCGTCAAAACCTGACCGTTACAGGCAGGATAAAAGACCAGACAAACGGCGAACCTTTGCCTTTCGCCAATGTCTATGTCGATGGACAAAATATTGCTGCACAGACAAATACCGACGGTTATTTCACGCTTTACAACGTGCCTTCGGATACGGTTACTCTCATTTTCAAGTATTTAGGTTACGAAACGCAATATTTTTATCTGTCGCCCGAAGTGAACGTCAATAATCTGTTTGTCGAGTTGCAGCCTGCGGTCAATACCCTCGACGAGGTTGTCATTGTCCGCAACCGCGAGGACGTGCTGAAAATCCCGGAAATGTCGATAGGAATTATCCAGACTACGGCTGCCAAAATCGCCGATTTGCCAGCTTTGGGCGAGAAAGACCTGTTCCGCACCTTCCAGTTGATGCCGGGGATTTCGGCGAGCAATGAATCGTCGGCCGGAATGTACGTCCGCGGCGGCACTCCCGACCAGAATTTAGTGCTTTACGACGGTTTCACTATCTATCATCAGGAGCATCTGATGGGCGTTTTCAGCGCATTTAACACCAACGCGGTAAAGGATGTGCAACTTCACAAGGGCGGATTCGACGCGAAATACGGCGGCCGCCTGTCGAGCGTCATGGAAATTGTAGGCAAAACGGGCGACGACAAGGATTTCAACATCGGCGGCGACGTCGGTTTTTTGGGATTCAACGCTTTTGCGGAAGTTCCTTTCGGCGGCGAAAAAGGCTCGTTTTTTATTGCCGGACGCCGCTCGTTCCAGAGTTTTATGTACGACAAATTTACAGACGTGTATTCCGAAAATCTTCAAACCGGAAGTTTTGGAGGTGGCCGCGGCGGATTCAATCAGCGGAATCAGGAAAAACCCGAATCGTATTTCTACGACCTGAACGCCAAACTGACATGGAATCCCAACAAGCGCGATATTATTTCATTGAGTTTTTTCAATGGCGAGGATGTGCTTGATAACTCGCGCGACGGCTTCGGAAGCCAGTTTATGAGCGGCAGCATTACCGACAAAACCAACTGGGGAAACGTCGGGGCAAGCCTCAAATGGTCGCGCAACTGGGACAACCGCCTGTATTCCAACGTATTAGTTTCAGCCTCAAATTATTACAGCCTGCGCAACCGGCAAAACGAGCAAACTTCCACTTCCGGCTCCACGGCTGTGATGTTCGATATGAACACCAGCGAAAACAACGATTTATGGGATTATTCGCTGAAATTTGAAAACGAATATAAAATCAGCGGAACTCAAAAATTGGAGTTCGGCCTCAACTATTCGAACTACAATATTGATTACAGTTACGCGCAGAGCGACACCCTGTCGATTCTGAATTTGAAAAACAAAGGTAATCTGGCGTCTGTCTATGTTCAGGATAAATTCACGGTCATTGACCGGCTGACCTTGCTTCCGGGGCTTCGATTCTCGTATTTCGACGTTACCTCAAAGCCATATTTCGAGCCTCGGTTGCAGGTCTTCTACAAACTGTCGCCAAAAGTCAGTTTCAAAGGCTCTGTCGGCCAGTATTACCAGTTTGTAAACCGCATTGTGCGCGAAGATATTTCGGCCGGAAGCCGCGACATCTGGCTGCTGTCGGACGATGTTGGAATACCGGTCAGCAGCGCGATTCACTACGTTGCAGGCGGAAGTTATGAAACTCACGATTTCCTGTTCGACGTGGAAGCGTATTACAAAAAACTGTCCAATTTGAGCGAATACACTTTACGCTTTACGCGCTCATTTATAGACAATTCCGGCTATCAGGAATTTTTCTACAACGGCAAGGGCTATTCCCGCGGCGTAGATTTTCTTTTGCAGAAAAAATACGGCAAACTAACCGGATGGATGGCTTACACCTTGGGCGAAACGCGATACAATTTTCCGGTTTACGGCGACGGATATTTCCCTGCGCCACAAGATGTTACCCACGAATTTAAAATCGTGGCGACTTATAAGCCGATTCGCGACCTGACGCTTTCGGCTACATGGATTTATGCTACCGGAAAGCCTTTCACAGAGCCGATTGGAGCATATTCGCTCAATACGCCTAACGGCGGAAATATGAATTTTATCGTGGTCGAGAAGAAAAACAATTCGCGCTACCCCGATTACCACCGTATGGACTTGTTGGCAAAATACGACCTCTCGTTCATCAAGAGTTTCAAATCGAGCGTAAGCCTCTCACTGTTCAATGTTTATGACCATGTAAACACTTGGTACCGCGAATATTCTTTCGACTATGCCGAGGGGATTACGGAAACCAACATCAACCTGCTCGGATTTACGCCCAACCTGACGTTGAGTATTCAGTTAAAATAAGATTTAAATATATGATTATGAATAAGATACAAAATATGTTCCGCCGATTTTCAATCGTAACTTGCGCCTTGCTCGCCGGCTGTGGCCAGGAGTTGATGAATTACGATATTGATACCGAAACGCCTGTTGTGGAAAGTTATCTGCAAGAAGGCGCAACCTCGCTCACAGTGAAGGTTTACACCATGGAAGTCTATCTGAAAGACGGCATCGATGTTTCGGACGCCATTGGCGGGCTGTCGATAAAAGTCAACGGCCGTGAACTGACGGAAACCGTCGAGGGGACTTATGTCCTTGATTTAGGGACAGATACGCTTCGGCAAGGCCAGGCTTTCGACCTTAATTTCGACTACGGCGGACGCGCCATAACAGCCTCAACTACTGTCCCGGAGCCGGTTCGCAACTTGCAAGCCGAGCCTACAAGCCTCGCCATTTCAAGTTCCTATTATTGGAGTACGGAAGATTCTACGGCAGTTACCGTAACATGGGACGACCCCGACGGCAGTTATTATCAGGTTTATATTTTAAGTCCGAACACAAGCGATATGCCCTCTATGGGCGTTTTTGGCCGGCGGATGATGCAGCCGTTCAAGGGAAATTCATATAAGGCTTCGGGGATGGAATTTCGCTCCACAGGCTGGCATACCATTTACGTTTACCGTGTGAATAAGGATTATGCCGAACTTTACGAGCAGGTCAGTTCGACCGATTTGGCCAATCCGATAAGTTTTATCGACAATGCTTTCGGCATTTTTACGGCAATGAGCGTTGCGCGGGTCGGGATTTATGTTTATGAGGAGGATGAATGAGTTTTATCTTCCGATATACTTTTTCCAGAATCCGGGCGTAGCGGTAAAGTCAGATTCAAACAAAACACTGTCCCATTGTTTGATGCGTTTTTTCTTTGCCGATTTGTCTGTTGCAGCCGGCTCTACCGCATGGATGCTCGTGCAGGTTACAAGTTTTAGTTGATATGTCAGATTTTTCCAGTCGGTAAATTCTTCTAATTTATACGAGCCTTCTTCATCGCTGAATTTCACTTTAAAATATGCTTTACTTCCCCGCGTTCCCATTGATTGCTGAAAAATCCATTCAACCAAAGTCGTATCTTCCAGATTGACAGTGAATAAATTATAGAGGTACCCGCCGGAAGGGTCGGCGTCTGATTTTTTAGGCGACGATTTTATTACAAGGAGGCCATCCTTATTTTCGTAACGTTTAAAAACATTGGAATTATTAATCCCGATAAAATAGAAGCGCGAGGGAAAAATTAATCCATTGATTAAACGCCCCTTATCAGAATACATGCTACTGTCGATTTTGTTGCTGACAACGTCTAAACGAAGCAAATCAATATCTGATTTCATTTCCATTTTTTTAGGATTGACATTTAACGAAACGTCAATCAGGGCGTATGCTTCCATCCGTCCGTTTATTGAGGATTCCTTTTCGGAATGGAGCAAGTAAAAATTTTTCTGTTTCGAGGGCATACGGTTGTACAGATTTTGAAGCGCTTTGCTCAAAATTTCTTTTACAAAAAGCGGCTCGACAGTGATTTCTCCCAATTCCACAATGCGATAATCCAGATAGACATTCGGATTCATAATAAGCGAATCGAGCGGGATTTCCCTGTAATTGTACGCTAATTGCTGAAAATAAACCAATTCCGCCGGATTTGCCGAAATGGTGTAACGTCCGTCCTCATCGGTAACGACAAAACTTTTACCGTCATTTGTGCCGACAACTGCGTCGGGAACCGGTTTTCCCGTTTCGCTATCGAAAACCTGCCCTGATATTGTTGTTTGCGAAAAGGCGAACAATGGGCAGCAAAGCAATGCTGCAAAAATAAAAGTTGTTTTAGCCATAATTTGATATTTTTTGTTCATAATATTGTGCAAAATAAGATTTTATCAAATGAAAAAACAAATTTTTTGCGTTAATAATTGCAAAAAGGGAATATCTGCTTTTTGTGCGTTTCACCCCAATATTTATGCGTTTCAGGGGCAATAAATGCCGTTTCGCACGATTTTCCCGCCTTTTTGCTTCGTTTTTTGTCTAATTTTGTAAATAAATGAACAGAATTTATGAAACAAATTTTAACAGGCATTTTGCTCTTTCTGTTTGCGGCGGGCGTTTCGGCTCAATCCGAAATCCACCGCTTTACCCTCGAAGACTGCCTCGACTATGCTTTCGGAAATAATTATAACCTGCAATCAATGCGGCTTTCGGAACGGTCGGCGGAAAGCGCTTACCAACAGTCGAAAATGGAACGGCTGCCATCTTTAAGCGCATCGGCAAGCGAATCGCTGTCCGACAGCAAAGGCGCAGATGCTTCAATATCAGGAAGTTATGGAGTTAGCGCAAGTATGACGCTCTATCAGGGCGGAACGATTACAAACACTATCGAACAGAACAAATTGAAGTTAGAACAGTCGGCGCTGCAAACTTC
>JAISUN010000089.1 GCA_031272085.1 Dysgonamonadaceae bacterium
TGCTATGAGCGCGATTACCAAAAAAACTGTTCGTTTCATCGTTTCTTTTTAGTTTAGTAAGTTATTTTTTTTCGTTTTTCATACACTCTTTTTCTGTTTGTCACTATGCAAGTGACAAACAGAAAAAACAATTTTACCAAGGTTTTATACGAATCAAACGATAACTTACAGGGGCAGTAATACGGCTCCGGTATGACTTTATATATAACAAAAAAAACGGATTTGCGAGATTTTAATTTCTGCGCAAATCCGTGTTGTCCGAATTTCGGGGATTATTCGGCCTGCTGTCGTTTAACCTCTTCGCGGATTTTTTCAATCGGGATGTTGAGGTTCGCCGCGATTTCGGTTCCGCAACGCTCGTCGGCCTGATAGAAGCGGGCAATGGCGCGAATCCTGATATTTTCGGGAACGCCGTCCATAGCCTCGGCCGCGTTTGAGGCGATTCGCTTCTTCTCGTCTTCCGGCACAAGGCGGTACAAGTCGCCCGGCTGGGTGTAATAGTCCTTGTCGATGCGGTGGTCGTAGGCGTAAGCGTCGCCTTCGATTTTCAGGGGCGGCTCTTTCTGCGACAAATCCTGAACGGGGCCTCCGAAACTGTTTGGCTCGTAATTTACGCTACCGCCGCCGTTGCCGTCGAAGCGCATTGCGCCGTCACGGTGGTAGTTGTGAACCGGACAGTGGGGCGCATTTACGGGCAGTGATTCAAAGTTCACTCCCAAACGGTAACGCTGGGCGTCGGTATAGGCAAAAAGCCGGCCTTGCAGCATCTTGTCGGGCGACCAGCCGATGCCCGGAACAAGATTTGTAGGCGCAAAAGCGGCCTGTTCCACCTCGGCAAAGTAGTTTTCGGGATTGCGGTTCAGTTCCAAAATTCCGACTTCAATAAGCGGATAATCCTTTTGGCTCCAAACTTTTGTGAGGTCAAAAGGATTGAAACGGTAAGTTTTTGCCTCCTCCTCTTTCATTATCTGAACACACATCCGCCATTTTGGAAAATCGCCCTTTTCGATATGTTCAAACAGGTCGCGTTGCGATGCTTCGCGGTCGTTTGCCACTATCTGTGCGGCTTCGGCGTTGGTCAGGCATTTTATTCCCTGCAAGGATTTGAAATGGAATTTTACCCAAAATCTCTCGTTCTTTGCATTGATGAAACTGAAAGTATGGCTTCCGAAACCGTGCTGTTGGCGCAGGTTTGCCGGTATTCCGCGGTCGCTCATCAGAATCATTACCTGATGAAGCGATTCGGGATTGAGGCTCCAAAAATCCCATGCAGCCGTATTGCTGCGCAGGTTGGTTTTCGGGTCGCGCTTCTGGGTGTGGATGAAATCGGGAAATTTTATCGGGTCGCGGATAAAGAAAACGGGGGTGTTGTTGCCGACCAAATCCCAGTTGCCTTCTTCGGTATAAAATTTCATCGCAAAACCGCGCACATCGCGTTCGGTATCGGCTGCTCCGCGTTCGCCTGCCACTGTCGAAAAGCGCAGGAATACGGGAGTTTTCTTGCCTATTTTGCTGAAAATAGCGGCTTTGGTGTAAGCCGTGATGTCGCCGGTAATCGTCAGCGTTCCGTGAGCGCCGCTTCCTTTGGCGTGAACGATTCGTTCGGGGATTCGCTCGCGGTTGAAATGCGCAAGTTTTTCCATCATCCATGCGTTTTGCAGCAGAGCCGGGCCGTGCGGGCCTGCCGTCTGAATGTTCTGATTGTCTGCAACGGGAGCGCCCGCTGCTGTCGTTAGTTGTTTCTCTACACTCATAATTTTTAAATTTAAGTTAAACATAAGGCAAAGTTAAATATAATTTTTCTAAAACAAGAATTATTCTGATTTTTTCATAAGATATTTGCATAACAAAAAGGCGCAACCCTTATTGGATGCGCCTTTTCAACAAAACGTCTTTTCTTTAATTTATCTGTACATAGGTAAAAACCACTTGTCTTCGCTGCTTAAATCGACGCCGGAAATGCCGTCGCGTTCATATTTTTTGCGGATATTTTCGTCCCAGAGGAAATGGTTGCCCGAACCGGCGCTTTCCTTGTTCATCCGGCGGGCGACGCGGATAAGGTCTTCCCAGCGGTGGCCTTCAAAACCGAGTTCGCGGGCGGCTTCGCTGATTATCTGGCGCTCTACGAAATGGATTGAATCCTGCTTGGTTACGCACGTTGCGGGGAAATTGACATTCGGAAGGTTGGCGCGTCCGCGGACTCCGCCGTTGTTGCGCCATGGCTGGCGGAGGTATGGCTGGTCGTTTTGCCGCGCGTCGAAATAATAGGGAGCCGGATAGGGTTCAAACGGGCTGTAACCGGAAATCCTGACCGAATCGCCCGGATAACTGTCGCCGTTTTCCTTCGTGAAAGCAAATGCGCTGCCGGCAAGTCCGTCGTTCACGAAAGCCCATGCCAGTTTGGGATAGCCCGCTCTGTTAGCGGCTTCGGCGAAGCGCAGGTGCAGCATTGCGGCGCGGTAGAGCCACCAATGTCCGCGCAGGTCGGTTCCAAGTTCGGATGCGTAGGAATATTTCCGAATCACGTAATCGTTGCCGTATTTTTCAAATGCGCCGGTAAGTCCGCGGGCGTCAAACGGATACTGGTTTTTCTGAACTTCGCCGCTCCAAATCGAATCGACGGAATAGGCCGAAGGTTTCAAAAGATATTTTCCGCCTTTAAATCCGACAGGATTAAAGAGTTCGAGGAAAGGATAGGTCGGCTCGTATTTTGAATCGTAAGCGAGGAACCAAATCATCTCGTTGAGCGTGTAACGTCCTGTGGTAGTGGCAGAAAACATATTTACCCAGCCGTTGTAGAGCGAGCCTATGTCTTCCGTTTTCCCGTCGGCGTAAAGAATCTGGTACCAGGTAGGGGTACCGGTAGTCCAAACGTAGGTATAGAGGCGGTATTTGACGTTGTTTTGCGTAGCGTCGAGGTCTTCGCTTGTGGCCAAAACGCGGCGGTAAGTTACGGCGGCTTTTTCGTATTCGTCGTTGAAAAGATAGAGGTCGCCCAGCAGGCAGCGTTTGTCCATAAAGAAAGGCTGCAAGGAGTATCCGTCGAGAGTTTCCTGCACGAGTTTTGAATTTTGATAATTTTCGAGCGTAGGCAGGCTTTCCATAAAGCGGATGAGTTCAGGAATCAACTGGTCGAGAGTCAGTTCGTTAGCCTTATATTTTTCCAAATCGTCGATGGCGACGATGGGTTCGGTGATATATGGAACTTTCCCGAAATGGATTCCGAGTTGCAGATAAATCCAGGTGCGGAGCGCGGCTACGTCGGAATAACGCTCGTCGTATTCGGGTTGCGTTATCCGGTTGTCTTTCAACATCGAGTTGAAATTGTAGATTATGTCGTTGCAGGTCTGAATCACTTTGTAAAACGTTGAAACATTGCTCCACTGGTTGCTTTTCGACGGTTTGCCGATATTTATTTCCTGCAAGTCGGTCGTTGCATTGTCGGTAACATCCATCAGGTCGGCGCGGAGTTCGTTCAGGATTATCACCTGACCGGCGAGTTCCATAAACTGTCCGTAGAGGCCGAGAATTGCGTTGTCGGCGTCGTCGGTATTAGCATAAAACTCCTTATAATCAATGACTTCTTCCGGCAACGTATCGACGCAGGATGGGAGCGCTATCAGCAATGAAAGTATGGCGAAAATAAGATATTTTTTCATTTTATTATTGACTGTTAATGTTTTACAATGATAATCTTAACCCGACGGAAACTGTCCGCGGCATAGGCGTTACGCAGGGGTCGATTCCGTAATACAGAGGGCTTTGGCCGAACGAAAATTCGGGGTCTAATCCCTTGTATTTGGTGAGCGTCAGCAGGTTTTCGCCGGTAGCGAAAAGGGTGCAGTTCCGAATCATTTTCCACTTGAAATTGAGGTCGTAAGCGAGAGTTACCGATTTCAGGCGGATGTATGAGCCGTCTTCAATCCAGCGGTCGGAAAAGCGGGAATTGCCCATCGGGTCGCCGTAAACTGCGCGGGGATAGGAAGTTACATCGCCTTCGCGCCGCCAGCGGTTGATGGTTGCCTGCGACTGGTTGTCGAGCGTCGAGAGGCTTTCCATTTGCGAGCGGGCGTAATTGTAAACGTCGTTTCCGAGCGAATAAACGAGCAGGGCTTCGAGCGATATTCCCCTGTATTTAAATGTATTATTGAGCGAACCGAAGAAATCGGGATTGGGGTCGCCAATCACTACGCGGTCGTTTTCGTCAATCAGTTTGTCGCCGTTTTGGTCAACGAAGCGGACGTCGCCAGCGCTGAAAGCGACCGGCACCAAACCTTGCAGGATGTGCAGCCCGTCGGCGTTTGCATCGGCTTGCGTGGAATACACTCCGGCGGTTTCGTAGCCGTAGAACTGTCCGAGCGGCTGGCCGACCTTGGTTTGAATGGTTGCTCCGCAGGCTTCTGACAGAAATTCTTCGCCGTTGAGGTCGAGAACCTTGTTATTATAGATCGAAACTAACAGGCCGAGGTCCCATTTGAAAGCGCTGTTTATGATTCGGCCGTTGATTTTCAGGTCGATACCTTGATTCCGCATTTTCCCCGCGTTTGTGATATAGCGGTCGAAGCCGGAAACGCGGTCGGGAGTTGTAATCAGAATCATATCGCTGACCGTATTGCTGTAAGCGTCGATGCTCAAATTGAGGCGTTCGTTGAAAAACGAGGCGTCGAGGCCGGCATTGATGCGCTCAACTGTTTCGGGGCGGAGTTTCGGGTTTACAAGATTTCCGCGGATAAGTCCGTAAGTTCCGAACAGGTTTTGAGGTTTGTAATATTGGATTCCGTTATAGTTTCCAATATCGTCGTTGCCTGACAGTCCGTAACTTACGCGCAGTTTCAGTGGATTTATTCCCGTTTCTTTCATAAAATCCTCGCCGCTAATCAGCCACGCGGCTGCGGCGGAATAATAAGGAATAAGGTTGGGAGCGTCCATTCCGTAGCGCGAAGAAGCGTCGGCCGAAACGGAAGCGTTGAGGAAATACTTGTTCTGAAAAATATAATCGGCTGTACCATAAACCGAAAGCCAGTTCCATTTGCCGATGCTTCCGCCTATCTGACGCAGGAGCGAGTTGCCGTATCCAATGGATTTGAAGTCGTCGGAACTTGAATTGTATCCTTGTCCATAATCGTCTTCGGCGCGGTTGTTCTGATAGCGCATGCCGATACTTGCGTCGAGCCGGTGGTCGGAAGCGATGCGGTTGCGCCAGTCGATATGGGCGTCGCCGTAAAGCGAAAACAGGCGGTCGGTGCGGTGCTGCATCTCGTTGGTAATGATGTAGTTGTTGAGCGGGTCGAAATAAACGCCCACGCTCGGATAGAAAGCCTTTTCGCGTTCTTTGTTGTAATTGAGGCCGAAAAGTCCGGCGAGATACAGTTTGTCGTTAATATTCCATTCCAGCTGGAAAGAACCCATAAAACGGTAATTTGTTTCTTTCAGCATAATATCGTTGGCCAAAACGTATGGATTACTGTTTCCGAAAACGTCGGCCGGTTCTTCGTTAGGCGAAATATTGCCTACTTCGTTATAGATATGCGAAGCGGTAAATGGCGATTTCACGACCGAAGCCAGAATAGGATTCAGGTTTTTGTAAGGCCCGTCGTTCGACATATCGCGGTTTCCGTAAACGAATCCCATATTGGCGAGGAACAGCACCCGTTTCGAGAGTTTGACTTCGGAATTGAAGCGGGTATTAAAGCGCTGATAGCGCGTATTTGCGATGGTTCCCGTCTGGTCTAAATAGCCGAGCGAAAGCACGTAAGTCGATATTTCGTCGCCTCCGGCCACATTCAGGTAAAAATCCTGATTCCATTTGCTTTGCCAGATTGGTTTTTGCCAGTCGGTTTCGTTGTTGTAGCGGTAATAATCGACATTTCCCTCGTATCCCCAGGGCTGCTGAACGGGCAGGTCGCGGTTGATGAACGGCAGGGATTCGATATAGGATGAGGAAAGATTTGCGCTTTGGAGCAAGTCGGTTATCAGGGTGCGGTGTTCGGCGGCGTTCAGAACCGGATAGCGTTCGGGCTGGAAATTAACGCCGGTGTGAAGGTGGGCGTTGATTTTTGTTTCCAACTGTTTGGCTCGAAGCGTGCGGATGAGGATTACTCCGTTGCCGCCTTTTGCGCCGTAGAGCGAGGTTCCGTCTTTGAGGACGGTGATGCTTTCGATATCTTTCACGTCGATTGCGGCCAGCGGATTTGCAACGTAATTGCCGACAATCGAGGTTGCGTAAGCCGAGTTTTCAAAAGGCAGTCCGTCGAGGACGATGAGCGGCATAGAGCCTGCATTCATCGTGTTGAAGCCGTGAATGAACATATTTGCGCCTCCGGCCGGAATACCCGAACGGAAAACGGTATTTACTCCGCCCGCAAAGTTCTGAATCAGAGCGTCGGGCGTGAGCGCCGTACTCAAAATGCTGTTTTCGCGTATCAGGCTGTAAGAATTGGCCGTCAGGATTGACGATTTTTCGCCAAACGGGGTTAAAGCCAAGCCTTTTGCGCCTTTATAATCCTGTTCGTAAAGCGATATGTTAATGGAATCTCTGCCCTGCACCGAAATCTCGCGCGAAGCGTAGCCGTAGCCCTCGACTTCGAGTATCACGCTGCGCTTTGGGACGCCTATCGAATAGGAGCCGTCGTCTTCGGTAATCGCCGACGAAATCCCGGCAAGGTTGATGTTCACGCCCGGCAGCGGTTTTCCGGTAGCGGCGTCGGTAACAGTTCCCCTGACCGTGTATGGGAAAGCGCTTTTTGTCTGTGCGTTTGCCAAAAGCGGCAGAAAGAGCAGAAGCAGAATGATTGTTTTATTTTTCATATTATTCATCATAATTTTCATTAATCATTAGGGTCAACAAACGGGGTAAGACGGATGTAGTCGAGGAACAGCACTCCGGCGTAGGTATCTGTTTTACGCACGGTATTGGCCACCATCAGCGTCGCTTTGCCGTAATAGGGGCATTTCAGCGTGCTTCCCAGCCCGTAATCGTCTTCCGAGGGGAAAGGCTGGTCGAGCAGGTACAGTCCTTCGTTGGACGTACTTGTGCGGTAGCGCGTCAGAAGCGATTCCGCCTGAACCCCGGCTGTGGAAACTCCGGCCATCATCGAATAGGAACTGAAATTGTTGGAAATTTTCCCGTCGCTCAGCCGCGTAACGACCGGCTCGTCGGGGAAACTCAACAACATCTTCTGTTCCAGCGTCATACTGAAACTTATCGTGTCGTTTACCGTATAAAAATGGTTGCTGTTGTCGTCGTAAGCCATCCAGTGGATTTCGTAGGGAACGGCATACATCACAGGTTCGTATTTCGAATAAGCGTTGTTCGATTTGCTGATATAACTTTCGCTTGCGGTTCGATAGTGCATCTGGAAAGTTTTTGTATCGGAATGATGAACCATAGAATCGGCGTCAGCGTCGTACAAATCGTACTCGAAAGTGTTCTGTGTCTGGCCTTTAAGGATTATGTCCTGACCTCCGCTTGCCCAGGTGCGGTAGCGGGTTGACCAGCCGTTCTGACCGTCCCAGCGTTCGACGAAGTTTTCTGCTTCAATTATTTGCTCGCTAATCTTGTTGTTGTACATTTTCACGTCGGCGTCGCGGAGTTTATACACCATTCCGTTGGAGGCCTGATATGTTTCTACAATATCGGCGGGATTGACGTCCACCAGCACATTATTGTACGATGGATAGCGTCCTGTCGATTCAATCGTTTGGGGATAGAGGAGCAAATCGAGGGTAATTTCGCGAATCACCGTTTCCGCCTGCAATGCCGGGTCTTTTCGGACAATGTATTTTGAATATTTGGATTTCAGCCTGTCCAGAGATTCGTTTTCGAGCAGGACTACGGTAAAAGCCTTCGTTTCGTCGGCCAAATCATACGCTTCGAGGAAAGTGTTGCGAACAGTCCAAACCGTGTCGTAAACCGGCTTTCCGTTGATGTTTATTCCCGTTTGAACGCTGCGGACGGAATCCATAACTGTTTCGTCGAACGAGCGGATGCAGTCAATCTGCGGATATCCCGACAGTGAATTAAGGTAATCCCAAACGCTTTTGCGCTCGACAATATAGTCGTCCACGATATGCAAAACCCCGTTTGAGGCCACAATATCGGCAGTCGAGATATGAGTTCCCGAAATGCCCGAAGCGCCGACCGGCAAATACTTGTCGTTAAGCATCCGGATATAGGCGACCTCGAAATTCCCCGAATTATCGGTATAATAAGCGAGGTAGGCGATGTAATTTTTGACCCATTCCTTCATTTTTTCGGTATCGGAAGCGTCAAACCCCGAAAGGGCGCTGTTTTTGGGCGCAAACACTGTCAGAGCCGGCTCTTCTTGAAGGAAAACGTCGTAACCGGTCTGCTTCAAAATTTCGGCGAAAGTCGAGAGGTCGGCCTGCGCGGAAAGCGTTTCATACAGATTCCGGGTAATCCCGTCGTTTTTCACTGCAATATCGTCTTTCCAAGCGTCGCAGGCTGCAAACAGGCCGACTGCCGCCACAATAAATATTTTATATATTATTTTCATAATTGTTATTTTATCTTATTCATCAGTTCCGTCGCCGCAATCGTCATAAGGCCATATTTCGCAGGTGCGGACTTCGGGGCCTATCCAGTTGCCCAGAATATCCATTCTCGGCCAGAGTTGGTCTTCGTCGGTAGGGATAAACTGGATTATGTCCAAATTGCCCGAATAACTGTGGCTTGAACTTACCACATCGAAGCGCAAAGTATGTCGGTCGGTGGTTTTCACGTCGATAATTCCTACAAGTTTGCTGCACACAACGCTGTTGTATTTTTTTGCATTATACTGTTTCCATCCGTCGAGTTCGATAAGTTCGTGCGAGGAGCCTTCGGCTTCGGGATTCGGCATATAATCGGCCGGACTGCAAATGTATGGCAGCACCTGGTCGTCTTCGCCTTCCTGTTTGAAGGTTGTTTTCAGCGTGCAGTCCCATTCGCGGCGGTAGCAGAGCCATACCTTGTATTTTCCTTCAACTAACACCGGAGTTTTAAATTCTACCCACGATGTTGTGGTTGTCGATAAAATGAAGCGCAGGTAGTCACCGTAAACATACTGGAATTTCTCGTCGAGTACGGTTGAATAGCCGGCGCAGTAATAGTTCATTACTCCGGGGGCTTTTCCGCCCCAGGTAACTTCCGAAAGTTCGCCCGGATTGAAATTGACGTTTGCATTTTTCTTGCGGAAGTTGAGCAGAGCCATTATTTCGGGCTGCTCGGTAACGTCCCAGTAGATGCGGTAAGCCGAGCGGTTTTTTATCTGGATGTTTCCGTTAATTTTCTGGGTAACTCCGTTTGAGCAACTCAAATCGGAATAGTCGCTTTCGCGGTCAACTGGGATTCCTGCTTCGGTTGTCTGCCCAAGGTTCAGTTCGTTGAGCAGGATTACGTCCTGATTCCGTTTGAAAGTGATAATCTGCTTTGGAATAGCGCTCTGCATACTCGAAAGGGACATAAGGTCGGTGCAGTAGAGCAGCCGGTTGATGACGTGATAGCCGATATAGTTGTACATCAGGGTATCGACATTTTCTATGGCGGGCGAATATTCGCGCAGTTGCGCCAGCAGGTCGTCGAGGTTGTTTATTCCCGATTCGGCGTAGGCGGTATTGTCCTGGATGAAAAGGGTAAACCAGACGTCTTCCTCTTCCACGTCGAGGGGGCCTGCCCATCCCGAAAGTTCAAAGAAGGATTTGAAAAGCGAATAATCATCCGGCAAGGCGCGAACCACGTCGGTAACGCTTGTTTTAGGCGGGGAAAGCGTTTTGTCGATGATGTGCATTATGCCGTTTGCGGCGCGGATATCCTTCTCTACTATTCCGGCTTCTCGGTTGATGACTACGGTTTGCCGGCCACCGTCATATTTTGTAGTCAGATATTTTTTCGAGAAATTCTGGGTTGCGAGGCGTCCGTCCACAAAATCGGTAGTTTTGAGCGTATCGCGCACTAAATGATATTTCACTATTGCGGCGGCTTCGTCTTTTGTGAGCGCTTCGGCGCCGCTTTTTCCAAGGGATTGCAAATAAGCGTTTACCGCCTCGTCGGTAGGCACAAAGAGCGTGTATGCTCCGTAAGCGTGAATAGTACCCGTCATTTCGGCCTTTTCTACGACCGACTTGAAAGCGGTAAGTTGATATTCGTCGAGCAGTTCGTCGAGCATCTTGTCGTCATATACTCTGTAAGTCTCGCCTTCCAGCGCTTTTTCGCAGGAAACGAGAACGGCAAGCGCCGACAGGCAAGCGGCCGCAAAGAGCGCCGAAGCCTTCCGGATTAACGTTTTAATAAATGTTTTTGACATAGCCGTATAGATTTATTGTTGATAAAATTCGTTTTGAACCAACTGTTTGTTTACTTTCAGTTCGTCTTCGTTGATTGGCAGATAGTGGCTGCCGAAGTTGCTGCTCCATTTGCTCTGCAAAGAATTGACTTTTTCGGGGTCGGCTGCATAGATTGCGAGGCGGAGCAGGTAATTGAGGTTGCGCTCGCTGTAATTGTCGCGGCGGGCGTGGCGCAGTACGTCGAACCAGCGTTTGCCCTCGAAGGTAAATTCGCGGCATCGCTCGTTGAGGATAAATTCTTCCAGCGTTCTGGCGTCGATAAGACCGGTGGACTGATAGAGCAGGTCGGTCGATTCGGGGGCGTTGGCGCGGTCGCGTATTTGTTTCAGCAATCCGAGAGCCTCGTTGAGCATCGTCTGGTTGTTACCGTTCTGGATAGCCTTTTGCGTAAGGGCTTCGGCGTGCATAAGAATCACGTCGGCAAGGCGGTAAAAAATCCAGTTCGTATTGCGCTGGCCTGATTGCCGGTAGGTAAATTCGTCGCGCGAGAGGCCAATCCATTTCCAGACGTAGCCCTGTTTGTACGAAAATCCTTCGGCGCGTATATCGAACCAGCCGCGGTCGATGAGCGAAGACGGGAAATTCTCGTTGAAATTATCCATCTTGGCCTGAACCGGCGGCGTAGTCGGCAAAAACAGGCTCAACATCCCGTTTTCCTTATCGGTGCCGAATTGGAGTTCAAAAATGCTTTCCACGCTGTTTCCGTTCACATAAAGCGCGTTGAACATCGCCTCGATATCGCCCGTATTAGGATAATAAACCGTATCGGGAACGCCGGTAGTCAGGTTTTCGACCAAAACTTCCTCGCGGCCGACGCGAATGAGCGAATATTTTCCCGAACCTTCAATCTGCGAGCAGAGGTCGATACAGGCGTCGTAATCGCCTTTCCAGAGGTAAATATCGGCTAACAGAGATTCGAGGCCGTAACGGGTAAAGCGGCCTTTGGTCGAGGCCAAATCGTTGTAAGTCAGCGGCAAATCGTTTTCCACTGCGCGGAGCGAAACAATCAGCGAATCTATAATATCGGCCTGTTGCGTTTTCGGAATCGAGAACGTCTGGTCGTCGTAAATGCTGGCTGCCGTGATGTAAGGCACGTCGCGGAAAGTGCGGAGCAGATAGAAATAGGACAAACTGCGGATGCAGACGGCTTCCGCCTGAAACTGCCGCAACAGCGATTCGCTGAACGACATATCTTCTTCGCGGACGAGCGGCGCAAGTTCGATAACGGTATTGCACTGATTTATAGCCTTATAGAAATAACTCCAAGTGGTATATGAATTACTGCTGGTTATTTCGCCGTTTTTCATATATTTCAGTGCGTCTTTGGCTGTTGAGGTAAGCCCTACCATATCGGCGCGGAGTTCGCCCCACAGGAAGTATTTCTGCATCATATCGTCTTCCATCAGAGCGGAGTAGCAGCCCATAACGGCCGACTGCGCTTCTTCCTTGGTTTTCCAGAAATGTTCGCGTATTACGCCGTCTTCCGGCTCCAAAGTAAGCCATTTGTCGCACGAGGGCAGCGTCAGCAGCGCTATAACTGTCAGAACCGCAATTTTTATGCAATTCATTTTATTATTATGATTTATCATATTTTTCATATCTTTTTAACTGTTAAAATGTTACATTAACTCCCATAGTATATGACTTCGCAACCGGGGCGCGTGAGTAGTCCATACCGGCCGCACTGCCGCCGATAGAAACTTCCGGGTCCTGGCCGGTATAGTTGGTCCATACGTGTAAGTTATTGACAGTCAAGTACAGATACAGTTCCGACAAGTGGAATCTGTCCAATAATTTCTTGTTGAAATTGTATCTGAAAGTCAGCGATTTCCAGCGGACGAAAGAGCCGTCTTCCACAAAGCGGTCGGAGGCTAACCAGTTGTAGCCCGATTTGAAAAGGGCGCGGGGCAAAAGGTCGTCGGGAGCGTCTTCGGGATTTTCGTACTCGTGCCGCCAGCGTTTGAGCGTCGATTTGCTCTGCTCATCAAATCCCGACATATTTTCGAGTTGCATCCGCGTCATATTGATTACGCTGTTTCCGTAGCGGAAATGGAAAACCGAATTGAGCGTGAACTGCTTAAACTTGACAGAGGGCGTTAAACCTCCGTAAAACAGCGGGTTATAGTCGCCAAGCCACACGATGTCCTGATAATTGATATTTCCGTCGTTGTTGAGGTCGGCATATTTCGCGTCGCCGGCCTGAAACTGGTAGGCGATAGTAGGATAGCCGAACACCATCAGCACCGGAACCGTATTACCCGAAGCATCGACGGTATAAATGGGATTTCCGTTTTTGTCGCGGGCAACCAACTGGCTGCTGTTGAGGTAAACTCCCTCGTATTTATACCCGTAAAACGAGCCGATAGGCTGATTGAGCGTTACACGCGACAGATAACTGCCGTTATCGCTCCACAGTCCGGAATACATTTCGCTGTACTCCGAAACTTCTTTCACAATATTGTTGTAACTTGCAATATTGAACGCCAGACTTATATTCAGGTCGCGCTTGCGGACGGGAATATAGGTAAACTGCATTTCCCAACCGCGGTTTTCGAGCGTTCCGTAGTTAAGACCCATTGAAGTAAATCCGGAAGAAGTCGGGATTTCGACCGTTTCGGAATACTGGTCGTAGGTTGTTTTTATAAAATAGTCAAATTCGAGGTTGAATTTATAATCCAGCGCCACGAAATTGAGGCCGAGGTTTTTCTGGACGCTGTTTTCCCAGCGAAGTTCGCGAAGTTCGAGGTTCCGCGGATAGGTCGCCGTTTCGTTCAGGTAAGTCCAGTCGTAGGTTGTATAGTTGTTGTAAAACAGGTAATTTTTGCTCGGAGCCTTGCCGGTGATACCCCATGAAGCGCGGAGCGAGAAATCGTCAATCCATGTCAGTTTTTTCATGAACGGTTCGCTCGAAATGCGGTACCGCGCCGAAACTGCCGGAAAAAGTCCGTAACGGTGGTTTGCGCCGAAACGCGAACTTCCGTTCAGGTTCAGGTTTCCGTAAATCGTGTAGCGGTCGAGGAAAGTATAGTTCAAGTTCAAATAGGCTTGCATCGAGCGTTCCCGCGACGAAGGCGAACTCGCGCTGCCGCCCGGATAAACCCGCGAAGGAATCGAGGGGTCTTGCAGATACTCGCTCGGCAAGTTGGAGGTCGAAGCGTAATACGAGTTGCTGCCCGTTTCGTAAGTATTTACTCCAATGAGGCCGATAAAGCGGTGGACGTCGGAATTTTCAAAATTGGGAGAATATGTTAATTTGTTGAAAGTATTGATTGTAAAACTTTCGCCGTCGCTGTCGGTAGCGCGGTTGGTATCCTGATTCGACCACGTAAGGCCGGTAGCCGACTGGGGCAAGAACTTGTGCTTCTTTTCGCTCAAGGTCTGGAACGAAACGTCGAAATTGTAGCGCCAGTCTTTGTGGGGCTTGTACTGCACCGAAAGTTTGGGCAAAATGGTTTCGCTCAAAATGTCGAACCGTCCGTATTCAGCCATTGCAACAGGATTGAAAACCGTCGGATAACTTCCCTGCGGATTATTTGTAGGAGTGAAGTAAACCGGCGTCATCTGGCCAAATTCGTTGTAGTAATAAATGCTCTGGTTCGGCATTTTGGTATAGGCGTGGGTGCGGACGTCGTTTTTTTCCTGACTGTCGTTAGGCACGTAATTTTTCTTAATATCGGAATGAGTATAGGCAATATCGGCCGAAAAACTCAACTTGTCGGACACAAAATAGTCGAGGTTCAGGCGGGTATTGATGCGCTGTAATCCGGTATTGATGGTATTTCCGGTCTGGTCGTAATATCCGGCCGAGAACGCATAGCGCACTTTCGGGCTACCGCCGCGGACGGCAAGGTAATAATCCTGCGCATATCCGGTTTGCGAAACGGCGTCCACCCAATCGGTATTCTGCGAATAGTTGTAAAAATATTCGGGATTGTTGGGGTCGTAGGCGAACTGCGGATATTTCAGCGGGTCGAGGATTGTGCCGGCGTTCAGGTTTGCTTCCAGAATCAGAGTCGAATACTCGTCGCCCGACAGTACCGGAATATGCCCCGGCTTTTCGTAAATCGAAGTATTGGCGCGGAAAGTAACCTTTGGCGGCGAAATAGTTCCGCGTTTGGTTGTAATCTGCAACACTCCGTTTGCGGCTTTTGACCCCCAGATGGCCGATGCGGCCGCATCTTTCAGCACGGTAATATCTTTAATGTCGGAAGGAGCCACGTTCAGCAACTGCGAAAATTCTTCTTCCGTAGCGGTAGCAAAGTCGAAATCGGAACTGATGGTTGTTTCCAGCGGCACTCCGTCAAGCACGATAAGCGGTTGGTTATTGCCGCTGAACGAGGTAATACCGCGGATGCGGATAGCCATGCCGCCACCCGGGTCGCCCGCGTTGGCCACAATATCGACGCCCGCGAGTTTTCCCTGAATCATTTCATCGACCGAAGCGGCTTGCAGGTCGGCGATTTCCGATGCGTCGAGTTTCGAGACCGACATCGAAATATCGCGCTCGTCGAGGTCAAGTCCGCCGACGCGGTTTTTGGGGCGGGCTGTTACAACGACTTCGCTCAACGTGCGGTCGTCGTCTTCGAGCGAAACCTTGAACGAGGTTTGCGAACCTATGCTGATTTCCTTGCGCCGGTAACTGATGTAACTGATGGCAAGTTTGTTGCTCGTGCTGGTTATGTAGAGGCTGAAAGCCCCGTCGATATTTGTTACCGTACTCGAAACTACGCGGTTGTCTTTATCAACTTCGGTAATGCTGGCGCCGATTAGCGGCTCGTTGTCCGAAGCCGAAACGACGACGCCTCTGACCAGAGTTTTTTGCGCCGACAGGCCGAGCGGCAATGTGGCAAGCAGCATCACGAGGCACAATATTCTGACAGGCTGTTTCATAATATTCATATTGTTTTTCATTATTTATTCAATGTGAAAGTGAAGAAATTATTGACTTCGTGAAGAACTGCTTTCGGCGCAATGCGGTTGCTGCGGAAGTTGTTCTGGATAGACGAACCTGTTACTAATCCGCGCTGGACGCGCATTGTGGAGGTTGTTCCAAAGCCGGTTGAAACAAGAATTTTCGTTCCCAGAGTTACGTTTTGCGGCATAAAGTCAATCATCCCGTTAGCGTTTTTCGTTATCTCTATCTTGATTGATTCGTTGGTCAGTTCCAGTTCTTCGTCCGTGATTTTCAGAATCGAGGGCAGGATGGTTCGCGTGGGCGACAGCGGATTTACGGGATAAATATAGGTGCGTCCGTCGTCGGGGATAACCGTTCCTTGCAGGAAATGGGCGTTGATGAACTGGGTTGCCTGTTTCAGATATTCGGGGTTGTCGGCTGTGATATTGGCTAAGGGTTGTAAAAATCCTCTCGAAATTGCCTGATTCATAGCCGTATTATTGACCATCAGCACGGTGTAGTAATTTTCAACCTTTATGCCGTCCAAATCGTCGGTATCGGGATTTTTGAGGCAGGTCTGAACATAATCGACAAACATGCTGACGTTGGGATTTTCCTGTTTTGCTTTTGCAAGATACTGCCAGAGCGTCGTTTCGGTAAAGCGGGCGTCGCCCGAAGCCGATTCGCGGGGCGAGTATTGGAGCAGGCGGTCAACGTTGAAAACGAGGCCGTTATTGAATGTTTCGTCCATTTTCGTTACGTTCACGTAAGTGCCGTCCTCGATATTTCCTACTGCCTGCAACTGATTGTTTTTGTAGCGAATCATATCGCCCGAATAGGCTACCAAAAATCCCCAGCTGTTGTAGTTCGTAATCGGCGTTTCGGTAAAATTGCGGACTTCGGAATCAATATCAGAGTTCACAAGTCCGGGGAAAATATGGAGGCGCATCAGTCGGCGCAGGCGGGTATCGTCGTTCGAGGCCATTTCGGTGTTGTCGAACGTGTTGGTTATCTGGTCGTATGCGAATGCGTCGCCGTTAATCATCTCGTCGGTAAAATTGAGCATAGTGTAGCGTTCCGAACTGTAACCGTTCAGCACGCTGCGCATCAGTTCTTCGCGGAGGCTTGTGTTGTAATAGTTTACGTAAGCAATATTGAGCAGATTGTGAACCGGATTGAGGTAAATTTCGGAATAAACCGTCTCGAAGAAGCGGCTTTTAATCACGTCTTCGGTCAGATACACGAAGCCGTTGCTGGCAAAATGCTTTTCCAAAATTCCGGCGCTGTTGAAGTCGGGGCCGGTAGAGCCTGCTCCGTTCACGTATTCGCCCTGCGAATTGAGGCTGCTCTTGTACTGCGAGGGCCACACGAGGCCGTTTACCATGTGGGTATTTAGCAGGGTTGCGATAACGTCAATCGGCAACTGGTCGAGGCTGGAATAATATTTCAGCAGTTTTTCGCCGATAAATTTCTGCAAGGCCTCGTTTTTCGGCACAAAGAGCGTATTTCCCGTTTTTTCGGAATCGTAACCGCCTGCCGCTTCGGAATATATGTTTTCCAAAATCGGCGAAAAAGCCAAAGTCGAGAGGTCGTATTGTTTAATATAAATTTTGCCTATATTATCGTTCGGCCTCATTTTCTGGAAAACAGAGAGAAGTTCAGAAGACGTTTCGTTGTATGTCTTAAAATAATAACTTCCGTTAATATTCCGGAAATCTAAAAGGGATTTTATTTCCGAATATTGCGATTCGTGCAGGTAATCGTCGATGCTTTTCAGGGGTTCGTTCACGGTCGAAACTTCGTGAATAAGTCCGTTTTCGGCGGCAATATCGCCTTTCACGAGGGTTCCGCCCTGGATATTTGTCCCCGTAAACTGCGACGCGGGGAAAAACGTGTTGTAATCGGCGGCCGTCAGCGGTTCGGGAAATGAATTGAAATACTGCGTCGTGAAAACGGGCAAATATTTGTAATTGTTCATTGTGAGCGAATACTGATAATTTGTTGACGTAGATTCAATTCCTCCGTTTACCGTCTGGTTGAAAACCCAGTTGCCGTCGTATTCCGAATCCTGATACGGCAGGGCGTAGCAGTTGGTTTTCCGCTTGAAGGCTCCGGTAATGTACTGCGTTTCGTTGTTTATCGAGCCGAGATAGTCGGCAAGGTGCGCCGCCGTCCATTTGCTGTAAACAATGGAGTAAGCCACTAAATCGCGCACTTCGTCGTCGGGAATCGCCGCAACCGAAGAGTAGCCTTTCTCTTGCAGCCATGCCTGAAAAGCGGCGTCGTTAGGGGCAAAGACCGTCGAAAGCCCGGCGCCTTTCAGCACTCCGGCATATTCGGTTCTGTCCACGCATTGCAGGTACATCCCGAAACGGCCTTCCTGTTGCAAAACCTCGTAAATCGGCGGTTCCAACCAGTCGGGGCGGTCGTAATACTCGTCGGCGTCGTTGCAGCGCACAAGGCTCAACACGCAGACAAGGCCAAGTAAAATTTTTGATATTCTCATATTGTTTTTAATAGTATTAAACCAATTTTTAATTTTTTTTGCAAAGTAACGAAAAAATAATCCGCGCAAAAATGGGTATTTGTACAAATAAATGTAATTTTGTTCATTCGGGCAAAAAAAATAAAAAATGAACAATTTTCCATTCTTTTGAACTATTGACTATTTTATTTGCGGGTGGCCTGCGCTACCTTTGTATCAAAATTTATTCATTTTAAATAAAAAAGTTTTATATCATGAAAAAATTAATTACTCTTGCTTTGTTGGCCGCTATTATGGCGGTCGGAAACCTCGCGACGGTCGCAGGACAGTCGTACTACAAAAAATATTTCATCAACCAAAATTTTGATGAAATCGAAACTTGGCCTACGGGCTGGTCGGTTCTGACCGGAACCGCAAGCGGAAATTACGCTAACCTCGGCCGTAATGGCGGAATAGCGATTTCCGGCCAAAAAGTCGCTTTCAGCGGAAGCGGCAGCGGCACCCGCGGCGCGGAACTCTCATTCCCCTCAACATCGGAAGCAACTTTCGGTTATCCGGCCGATTCTATCTGGAATATCGAATTTGACTGGACTATCGTTACCACAGCCGCTTCCCTGTCGATGAGAAATGCTTACGGAATCGTATTTTCGGGCAGCAACGGCCTTGCAACCAACGCCGCCGAAACATGGTATCTTCCCGCAGTATTCGGACTGTACGTCTATAAAAACGGCGGATATATCCATTATATGAATCTCGACCGCGACGGCCTCCCGAAGCGCTCCGACGACGGCTCGATTATTCCGGGCGAAACCAACGGTCAGGTTTTCCTCGGCGGAAACTGGCAATCATTTACAAGAGCCAGCACCGACCAAACTGTCGCCGACAGCCTCAACGCGCCTTCGGCTACTACCGTTACCTGCGCTCTGGGAGCCACTTACCACATTACGGCGCAAATCGACTTCAAAGTTGCAAGTCAAAAGGTTTTGAGCCTTACGATTACCGACGTGGATAATCCCGAAAACACCGCTACCATCGGCGA
Source organism: Dysgonamonadaceae bacterium (assembly GCA_031272085.1). GTDB lineage: Bacteria > Bacteroidota > Bacteroidia > Bacteroidales > Azobacteroidaceae > Azobacteroides. The sequence continues at coordinate 18,763 of JAISUN010000089.1, forward strand.
ACAGGCTTTTCTTGCTCCAACCTGCGCCGGAACCAGTGCGGCTACTGCAAAAGAAGACCGCATTGTTACCGACCTGAAACTGATGTCGATGCTTAACACCCGCGCTACCGGCGGTTCTCCTAAAACCAACGGCGCTGATCCCGGAAATGGCAACAGCGCAAACCTTGCAGGCGGCGGTATCGACAATCTGGAAATCTACATCCTGAAACCTTCGCTCGGACACGCCAGCGCAACGGTTAATTACAAAGACCGCGACGGTGTGCAGGCAAAGGCTTCGAGAGTTGTTGACGAATTGGAAATCGGCGAAATGTTCACGCTTGTTTCAGCAGATAAGGCTCGTTTCAATGAAGGCGGCAACTATTACGCTTACGACGAAGATGCAACCCACGCTGCAAATGCCGGCAAAGGAACCGACGGCGAAACGGTTGAAGTTGCAGCAGGCGGCGTTAGCCTCGACGTTATCTTCAAGAAAACGGCCGCAACCACAGGCACTTACGTATGGACAGGCGCAGAAGGCCCGTCGTGGGACGAACTGCAATCGAATTTCAGCGTAAACAACGGCGCAGCAATCGCTTATCAGGCAGGCAACGAAGTTGCTTTCTCGAAAGCCGACGCAGCAAATAAGGAAGTCAGCGTGGATGGAATAATGGATATTGGCGACAAGAATGTCAGCGTTTCGGCCGACGGATATTCATTCACAGGAGCCGGAAGAATCACCGGTACCGGAATTATGAACGTTGACGTAGCAACCTCGCTCGGTTTTGAAAGCCGTCTCGACGGCGGCGTTGCCATCAATACGACTGCGCCCGTAAGCGTCAAACACAAAGCGGCTGCCAAATCGTACAACACAACCGTGGACAACGCTACAATAAAAATTGAAACTGTTTCCGACCGCGACAACCCAACCCCGCTTCCCGTAAACGGACAGGGCGGAACTATCAACTTGTCGCTCGATTCAATCACTCCGGTAACTTATACGGTTACAAACGCTTCTACTGTCAATCTCGCACTCCACAACGCCGGAAGCCAGAGCAGCACCCGCTGGACAACATCAATGTTTTCCGGAACTTCATTCCCCAAATTCTCGCAGGTAAACGTTACTACCGATGTTGCCGGCGCGCCGCTTCCTACCGGACTTGGAGTGCCTAATGCAACATTCGACAGCATCAAGGTTCATATTGGCAACAATATTCGTATGGTTCGCGACTACAACGAAGCAAGCGCAACAGCATCGGGAACGGTTGTTAAAATCGGCGAACTCACCGGCGATGCAGGCTCCTTCGTAGAAGGAGGATGGGTTGACGGACGCGCAATGACCTATCAGGTCGGCTCGCTCGGCACAGACGCTGAATTTAACGGCACATTCCGCGCACACCAGAAATATACCGCTGCAACGGAAACCGACCCCGAAGCATATACCGCATCAACAAGCGCTATCTATATCGAAAAAGTCGGTACAGGCGCTTGGACTGTCAACGGCTCAATCCTGATTCCGACCAGCACCGTAGCAAGTTCTATTATTGCAACAGAAGGAAAACTCGTTCTTGCCGGACCGGTAAATCTTACTGAAAGCACCGATGTAGCCCATACCATAAATGTTAAAAAGGATGCAATTCTCGAACTGAAAAACAATATCGAGGCTCCTTCGTTCAACGCGGCAGTTTTGACCATTGACAGTGCAGGAACGTTTATCAACCACGGTGGCAAACTTGGCGCTTATACCGTTGATATATATGGTATTTATCGAGGAACCGGCATCGCAACCGCCAACGTTTCGGCTTACGAAAACGCAATTTTCGGCTTTGACGTAAAGAGTTTTGCCGACGGCGATTATGAGTATCTCGAAATTCCGGGCGACATCAACGTTTCGGGCAGTTCGATGTATCTCACTGTTTGGAAAGCAGAAAAAAATCAGAAAATCCAGATTCTGAAATACAGCGGAAACCCGGATATTCAGTTCAGCCATATTTACGTGAACGACGAAGAAATAACGGACAATACGGCTTCTACGGCCGGCGCAAAATTCTGGTTCAATCAGGAAATGGGCGAACTGAACGCTCTCGACGACTTTACGTCAATCCCGACAGTGGGCGTCGAACGTCCGGTTAAAGCCGTCCGTTACTACAACGTGCTGGGAACTCCCGTTCTGAAAAACGCTACCGGAATTGTCATCCGTGAAACAATTTACGACGACAATTCAAAGAAGGTAGAAAAATTGCTCATCCCTGCAAATAAGTAAAGTATAAAAGATTATTGTTGACGAGAGGCTGCCGCTCTTATTTGGCGGCGGCCTCTTTTTTTATTGATAAATTATGAGAAATTTAACTTTTTTACTCCTGTCGCTCGTCCTGATGCAGCCGATTTTTGGGCAGCGGATAATGGAAAATTTAGACCGCGGACTGATTGCGGCTAAAACAGCCGACGGCGTTTACATCAACTGGCGGATTACCGGTCAGGAATGGTTCGGAACAGCATACAACATCTATCGCGACGGCCAAAAATTAAACGCAACTCCCATAACCGGAGCCTCGAACTATACCGACCCGGCAGGCAGCCTGACTTCGCAATATCAGGTTTCTGCCATTATCGACGGCGTGGAGCAGACGCTCTGCCCTGCCGTCGCCGTTCAGCCCAACCCATGGATTGAAATCACTCTGGCGCCCATCCCAAAAATAGATGGAGTGCCGGATTCTTACTACGAAAGTTATGTTACAAACGATATAACGACCGCCGACCTCGACGGCGACGGCGCCTACGACTACATCGTAAAGCGGATAAATACCGCCTACGACCCGGCAAAACCATTTGAAAATCAGTATTACAGCCTCTTTGAGGCCTACCGCTCCGACGGAACCTTTATGTGGCGAATCGACCTCGGCCCAAATATCATCAGCGATGTGGAAATGAACGTAATCGCATTCGATTTCGACGGCGACGGCAAGGCCGAAGTTGTTACCCGCACTTCCGAAGGCACAAAAGACGGCCTCGGAAACATAATTCCCGACCTCGGAAATGCTATGGGACAGCCTGTTCCCGACGGAAAAACAAACTACCGCGACCGCTTTCAACAAAACAGTTCGTGGTACGAATATGAAGGCCCCGAATACCTGTCGCTCTTCGACGGCGAAACCGGCGAAATGCTCGACCGAATTGACCATATAGCCCGCCAGCCGGTTGACCAGTGGGGTTCGTCGGGTATGTCGGCAGCGCAACTCGCCCACCGCGCCTGCAAGTATCACTACGGAGCGCCATATTTAGACGGCATTCATCCCAGTTTGCTCATTACGCGCGGAATTTATCACCGCATAAAAATGGCGACTTACAATATTGTAAACAAAAAATTCGTTCCAATCTGGACTTTCGATTCCGAAAACGGGCCTTACAGCGCACAGGGCAATCATAATTATTCGATAGCCGACGTTGATAACGACGGACGCGACGAAATTGTTTACGGCTCAATGACTATCGACGACGACGGCAAAGGCTTATATACCACCCAATTAGGCCACGGCGACGCTATTCATGTCGGCGATTTCGACCCCTACCGCAAAGGCCTCGAAGTGTTTGCCTGCCTCGAAAATTCGCCTTACTACGGCACTACCCTGCGGACCGCCGAAACCGGCGAAATCCTGCTTCAATACATCAAAGGCAGCGACTGCGGACGCGCCATTGCGGCCAACTTTACCGACCGCTACCTCGGTTCGGAACTCGCGCCATCCGCGCTTGGAACTTTTTCGGCTTCCGAACGCCGAGATTTGCCCTCGCTCGGCGGCTCGCAAAATTTCCGCATTTATTGGGACGGCGACCTGCTGGAAGAACTCGTTGACCACAACAATTTTACCGAAGCCCTCGGAAAAGGCGTTGGAAAAGTGCAAAAATATACCGACTCGGGATGGAAAGATATTTTAGTTACAACAGGCTATTATTCAAATAATTACACAAAAGGAACGCCCTGTCTTCAAGCCGACCTTTTCGGCGACTGGCGCGAAGAACTGATTTACAAGAGCGACGACGAATCGAAAATCCGCATATATTTCACGACCGACTCAACCAAATACCGCATCTATACGCTGATGCACGATATGCAATACCGACAGGCGATTGCTTGGCAAATGTGCGGTTACAACCAACCGCCGCATCAGAGTTATTTTCTTGGCGAAGCCGAAGGAATGACTGTTCCGCCTCCACCCGTAATGAGCAACGGACGAGTCGTCGGGCAGTTCGAGAACGGCGAAGACCTGCTTTTCGACGTTTCATCAAATACCGGAAGCGCAATTTCGCTCAACTCTGTTGTTTCGCCGCGTAATTTTTATGTAAATTCGCCCACAGACTACGTTTTCGATATGAGCGCAGGAAAACTTTCGGGAACAATGCGCTTCGTAAAACAGGGTTCGGGAAGCCTGACTTTCAACGGAACTCACGATTACACCGACGCAACCGAACTTTGGGACGGCCTGACCGTTTTCAGCGGACAACTGACCGCAAGCGACGTGGAAATGAACCGCTTCGCCGAACTGCGGATTTCGGGCAGCCTTGGCAAAAACATCGTAATGAATTATGGTTCAATACTTTATATCGATAACTCGCTTGCCGTTGGACAGGATTTTACTGCAAAAGACGGTTCAATCATCGAATTTGACCTGCAATCGGGCATTTACGACAATATCGTGGTCGGCGGAAAACTGACGCTCGGAAAAACGATTTTCAAAATCAAAACAACAAGCGATTTGCCCGAAGGCGAATATATCCTTTTTACCGCGCCGACATTTGAAGGCGATACGGAAAACATTATAATAGAAGGACTTGAATCGCAAATTACCTCTCTTGTATTTGCCGACAACAAACTCGTTTTGTATGTCAAAAATATGCGCTCGGCAGCCGCCGTCGTTTGGAAAGGCGATAAAGCCGGCGCTCTCTGGAATACGGCTATTGATGAGAACTTCACGCTTGGCGGCAGTCCAACCTATTTTTCTGTCGGCGACGCGGTAACTTTCGACGATTCGGCAATTTCAAAAACCGTGAATAAGGTCGGCTCGCTTCAAGCAGGCAGCATAGATGTAAATTCATCGGCCGATTACGTAATTCAGGGCGACGGAAAAATTGCAGGCTCCGCTTCGCTGACTAAAAGCGGCGGCGGAAAACTGACGTTGAGCGGAACCAACGACTATTCGGGCGCGACCATTGTTACCGGCGGAACGCTGGCGGTTGAGCAAATGCCGTATCTCTCATACACAGGCTCGATTGGCGCAGTCAGCAGCAACCCCGAACTTTTTGTCCTCGACGGCGGAATCCTCACATCTTCCATTTTTTCCGGCACGCTGAAATCGGCGCGGGCGCTGAAAATCGGCTCCAACGGCGGCACGCTGAACACTAACATCAATTTCGAGTGGGACGCTGTGATTGCAGGTGGTACGCTGACAAAAACGGGCAACGGCAGCCTTACCCTGTTTGGCGCAAACACTTACAATAAAACAATCCTGAAATCAGGCTCGATTATCCTGAAAACCGAAGAAGCCAATCCGGGCAAAACCATTGTGATTGAGAACGGTACGCTGACCTGTCTTGATAATATGAACACTTACAGTTCGGCCTCTTGGAATATTGAAGTTCCCGAAGGCGGGAATGCAACAATCAATTTAGACAGCCGTTGCACATACACCGGAACGCTCACCGGCAGCGGGATTTTGAATATCAAGTCGCCCTACGTCCGAAGCGACCTCAACGGCGACTGGTCGAATTTCAGCGGGACAATAAACGCTAATTCCGATACCGACGGCGGCGACCTGCGTTTCAACAACAACTATGGCCTCGCAAAAGCCGAACTCAACCTTGCAGGCAAACTTTCGGTTTACAACAACGCCGGAACCGCTTTCGCAATCGGCGCTTTGAGCGGAGGCTCGGCCGATACCAAACTGATTGACGAGGCTTGGACTGTAGGCGCGAAAAATACCAACACGACTTTCAACGGCATAATTGCGGGCTCATCGCTCATAAAAACCGGAACAGGCGCTTTGAAACTGACTAACGCAAACACCTATTCGGGCGCGACAACGGTCAACGGCGGCTACCTGCTGGCGATGAATACGACCGGCAGCGCAACGGGAACAGGCTCTGTTTCAGTCGCTAATACTGCTGCCATAGGAGGAAAAGGCATCATCGACGGAAATGTTACAATCGGAAATTCGGCAACAATTTGCTCCGGCGACCCGACCGCTACCACGTGGCTCGACAAGACGGGAACGCTTACCCTGAACAAAAACCTCACGATGAATGGCACGCTTCGCCTTGCAGTGCGCAACGGAGCGGGCTACGCCTGCGGGAAAATCATCGTCAAGGGTAACGCTGCATTTAACGGAAATCTCGTTCTCGAAATTGCCGACGGAGCCGAACAATTTCCTCTGGGAGTGGAACTTACGCTATTGGATTTGCGTGGAACAGTCAGCGG